>CAXBMV010000214.1:0-5827 GCA_963976575.1 uncultured Gammaproteobacteria bacterium
TTTCTTCTTCTTCCTTCGAAATCGGCGCGACTTCGATGGTGTAGAGGCGATCGGTCTGGTAGGCGAGGTGCTCGAAGTCACCGCCCGAAGAAATAGTCATGCGGATGTTGGCGCCGTCCTGAATGGCGTCGACATGGCTGATCGGTGTGGCGAAATCGCTGACGTCCATACGACGCTGCAGTTCGCGCGGCAGTTGCGCGCCAATCAGTTCGACGTATACATCGTTGTTTTCGCGCCAGACGTCGGTGCTGATTGAAGTACTGGTCAGGTCGATGACAACCCGGCCTTCACCATTGGGGCCGCGTTTGAAGTCGATATTGGTAACACCCTTGGCAACACCGCTATTTGAAGTAATGCTGGTAGTCGATCCCTCGGCGCCGGCTTCGGCGGTGGTAGAGGCGAGGGCAGCCTGGGCTGATCCTGCAACCGTCAAGGTAACCTGATTGCCGCTAACGGTGGTGGTATAAGACGATTTTTGCGACAGATTGAGCACCACGCGGGTACGGTCTTTGGATGCTGCGGTAATAATGCTTTGCATGGCGCCTATGCCAACTTGCATGTTGCGTTGTTCCAGCTTGTTTTCTGTGGCAGCAAAGTCGAGCGCGATGCGAGCGGGTTCATCGATGGTAAAGGATCGCGGTTCGGTGGCCGCTTCATCAAATGTGAATACCACCTGTACGGTATTTCCAGTCATCACCGAGTAGTCGAGACCAATCAGCGCGCGTGCCGCTGCATCGCCAAACCCGAGCAGGCAAAAGCTGGCCAGGGTGGCTTTGAATAATCCGCTTAATTTCATTTTTTTGCTAACACTGTTCATGGGTGTTTCCTCTCGCTACTCGATCAACGCTACTGCTGACGAGCGTTCGATATAATTTCCTAGTCCATCTGGGACGATTTCAGTTATTTCAAGTTTCTGATCGCTTACCGAAATAATGCGGCCGTGATTCTGACCCATGTAATTACCTTCGACAACGCGATGAATAGTGTTATCCGGCGCGAAGATCAGCGCCCATTTGATGCCGTCTTTGTCTATCGTGCCTTTCAGTCGCAGCGTATCCAGCGGGAAGTCTTCCAGCGCTTCGCGAACGCGATCGCTATCGGGGCGTGGGCCGGTACCGGAGCCTGTGCCATCCTGGGGAATTTCATCCGGACGGCGGAAATCGACCAACCTGAACGGATCGCGCAGGTCGTGCGAGGTGTATTCAAAATTCTGGTAAGGCTGAAATTCGGGAATGGGTTCGATTCTGCCCGGAGGCTGGGCCTTGATTTGCTGTACGAACTGTCTCAGGTCGCCGACACCTTCACTACAGCCAGCGAGCAATGTTGCACCGCTTAGCAGCAACACATATTTTGCATAAGTCTTTGATTTACCTATCATTGATCGTCCTCCTGGAGGTAACGATAGGTCTTTGCGGTAGCCGACATTTTCAACTTGGCCGAGGTCAGATCATCCTTCGCAAAGGGCTCCAGGCGCATGTCGCTAATGGTAACAATACGCGGCAGCGCGGCGATGCCGCTGATAAAACTGGCGAGTTGGTGAAAGGAGCCTGACACTTCCAGTGCGATCGGCAGTTCCGCGTAGAAGCCTTTCTTTTCTTCCGCGCTGGGCTTGAATTTCTTTACTTCGAGACCGCTGGCGAGGCCGGTTTGCGATACGTCTACGAGCAGGGACTCAACTTCGGTGGTTTCCGGCAACTGGCGCAACAATGCACCGAAGGAGGCTTCCATTTCGGCAAGCTGTTCCTTGTAAAGTTCGAGTTTGGCGGCCTTGCCTGCCTTGATCTTGAATTCTTCTTTCAGCTCGAATTCCTTTTTCTCGTGTCTTTCCAGTACTTTGAGTTGATCCAGCGTGTCGAAATAAATACCCGCGCCGATAATCAAGACAAACAGGGTGACGAAAACACCGGCTTTGATCGCAGCAGGTGCGTTGCCGATATTTTCCGGTTCGAGATGGTGTTGGAGTTCGTCAAAATTCATTGGGTGAGCCCCCCGTCAGCTTTGCTTCCATCAGCATTGGCATTTGGAGAAGTTTGCTTAACCGTCAAAGAGAAGGTGCTGATTCTATTCACCGTCTTGTCTTCGATTTCGATGACAGTCAGGTTTGGATCTTTCAGCCATACCGAATTACTGAGGTTACGCATATAGGTTGAAACCCGTGCGTTCGACTCAGCCTCTCCAGCGATGGTCAGGTTGCCACCGGCCTGGGCAAGGGTTTTAAGATAAACCCCGTTGGGCACGGTAGAGACGATTTCGGTGAACAGGTGAACGATTGAGGGGCGACTACCCTGCAGGTCCTGGATGACTTCCATGCGCTCGATCAGGCTGCGACGCACCTTCTGCAATTCGCTGATTTCCTTGATCTCGTCGTCGACCTTGGCGATTTCGGCAGAAATGAAATTGTTACGGGAAAGCTGGTAATCAATCTTTCCTACCATCTGAAAATGGATCAGTCCGAATATTGCACCCGCCAAAAGACCGGTGTAGACCATGTTGGTGACAAACTTCTTTTTCAGTATCTGACGTTTTTCCTGCCGCCATGGCAGCAGGTTGATCTGTGTTAGGACCATGGGTATTCGACTCCTCGGATGGCGAGTCCCGCTGCAATCAGGAAGGAGGGCGCGTCCGCTTCCAGGTTAGCCTTGTTAACACGGCTCGAAGACGACATGTCGGCAAAGGGATTGGCTATAGTGGTTGGAACACCGATATGTGATTCGGTTAATTCGGCCAGGTTGGGCAGGCTGGCGGTGCCGCCGGCCAGGATCAAATGGTCGATATCGCCGATCGGGCCGCCTGCTGAATAAAAGAATTGCAGGAAACGGCTAACCTGTTGTGCGGTGGTTTCCTTAAAGGGCTCCAGCACTTCGGGTTCGTAGTTATCCGGTAAGCCGCCCTGACGCTTGGCCAGCCCGGCTTCTTCGTAAGATAATCCGTAGCGACGCATTATTTCTTCGGTTAACTGCTTGCCACCAAAGTTTTGCTCGCGTGTGTAGATCAGTTTGTGGTTGTGGATGACGCTCAGGCTGGTCATGGTCGCGCCTATGTCGACTATGGCCACGGTCTTGTCCATGCGCGATGCCATTACGCTGAATACAGCTTCCACGGTATAGGCTTCGATATCGACTATCTTCGCGGTCAGTCCGGCCAATTCGACGGCGGCGACGCGATCATCGACGTTTTCGCTGCGACAGGCAGCCAGTAAGACGTCAACGGTTTCGGGATTATTCTCGGTTGGGCCGATTACCTGGAAGTCGAGGTTGACCTCTTCAAGCGGGTAAGGGATGTACTGATCGGCCTCGAGCTGGATCTGTCCTTCCATCTCGTCATCGGATAGCGTGGCTGGCATGGTGATCTTCTTGGTGATCACTGACGAGCCTGCTACCGCAATGGCAACATTTCGTGATTTAATTTTTGACTTGGCGAGCGCACGCTTTACACTCTCGCCTACTGATTCGACTTCAGCTACGTTTTTTTCGACGACCGCATTTGCGGGCAAGGGTTCAACAGCAATACCTTCGATCCGATAGGTGGATCCGGTTTTGCTCAGCTCCATCATCTTGACCGATGTTGAACTAATATCTAGCCCGATAAGCGGCGGTTTTTTTCTCGATAAAAACACCGGTATCCCTCGTCATGTGCCTGTGATAGTCAATCTTATTGATAAATTACATTAAGATCTAGTTGTAAGTATATAAAATGTTAAATTATTCTAATAATGCAAATTAGAGTCTAGTGCAAGAATTGGTAGTTGTCGATACTTTATCATGTAATTCTTTATGTATATAAGCTAACTTTATGAAAAAACTCGTAAAAATTATATCCTGGCTGTTCGCTGCAGGCTCTATTCTGCTGGTCGCCGGGGTGTTCTATATTTACGCGGTAATCATGCCGGAACTGCCCTCGATCGAGCATCTTGAGGATACCCAGTACCAGGTGCCGTTGCGCATCTACGACCGCAATGAAGTCTTGCTGGACGAGTTCGGTGAGCACCGGCGCATACCGGTCAAATTTGAAAAAATTCCTCGCCACCTGATCAATGCAATCGTTGCTGTCGAAGATGACCAGTACTGGAACCACTATGGCATCGATCCCTATGCTTTGATGGCAGCCGTTTACGAGGTGCTGACCACCGGACGCAAAACCCGTGGCGGCAGCACCATTCCCATGCAGGTAGCGCGCAACTTCTTTCTCAGCCCGGAGCAAACCTATACGCGCAAGTTCAATGAAATGTTGCTGGCGCTGAAAATCGAAAGCGAGCTGAGCAAGGATAAAATTCTTGAACTCTATTTGAACAAGATATTTCTCGGCCACCGATCCTATGGCATCAGCGCCGCTTCGCAGGTGTATTACGACAAGAAACTCGACGAATTGACGCTGGCCCAGTCGGCGATGATCGCCGGCCTGCCCAAGGCGCCATCCAAGTACAATCCTATAACCAACCCGGAGCGGGCGCTGATTCGACGCAATTATATTCTCAGTCGCATGCGTATCCTCAAGTACATCACCGAGGAAGAGTTTAATCTGGCGCGCACCGAGCCGGTGACCGCCGAACTCTATGCCCGGCGTCTCGCGGCCGATGCCAAGTATGTCGCCGAAATCGTACGCGCCCAGTTGTACGAGCAGTATGGTGATGAAATTTACCGTGGCGGCTTCAAGGTTTACACCAGCATCGATGGCGAATTGCAGGCCGTTGCCAATCGTTCCCTGCGCAAGGCATTGCTCGACTACGAACGGCGTCATGGTTACCGCGGTGTCATTAATAACATCGATCTGAGCACAATCGTCGAAGATCCCTTTGAGGAAGACCTGGTGAATGACGAGCGGATCGGCGGGCTACGCAAGGGTGTTGTGCTGGCTATCAACGAGGTGGTGGATGCAGTCGAAGCGGTAGAGGCTACTGCAACCGCCGAGACGGCCGAGGTCGTGGCCAGCGAGTTACAGCCAGCCAGCGCCACCTTGCTGCTTTCCAACTTCGAGCAAATTCAGGTTCCCTTTGTCGGTGGCATCGACTGGGCGGCAAAGTACATCGATACCGATAATCAGGGCAAAAAACCCGAGAAGGTAGGCGACGTGCTCAAGGTTGGGGATGTGGTCTGGCTGGAGCGGCGCGACGATGTCTGGTTGCTGGCCGACGTGCCAGCCGTGGAGGGCGCGCTTATCTCGATCAACCCGTCAAACGGGGCGATCAATGCGCTGGTGGGTGGATTCGATTATTTCAAGAGCCGTTTTAATCGCGTAACCCAGGCACGGCGCCAGCCGGGGTCGAATTTCAAGCCGTTCATCTATTCTGCTGCGTTGGAGCGGGGATACACCGCGGCCTCAATAATCAACGACGCTCCGGTTGTTTTCAATGATGATTCCCTGGAAGCCACCTGGCGACCGGAAAATTATTCCGGAAGATTTTACGGACCGACACGATTCCGCGAGGCGTTGGTGAAATCGCGTAACCTGGTGTCGATCCGTATCCTGCAATCCATAGGCCTGCGTTTTGCAACCAATTACATCCAGCGTTTCGGTTTCGACCGCGCGCATATGCCTTACGACCTGTCGCTTGCGCTGGGTAGTGGTACCTTTTCCCCATACCAGGTGGTGCGGGGTTTCTCCGTGTTCGCCAACGGTGGTTACCTGATCAGCCCGTTTATCATCAGCCGTGTCGAATCGGGTAGCGGTGAAGTGGTTTTTCGCAACCAGACATTGACGGTATGCCAGGGCTGCGAACAGGACAGGCTTGACCAACTCGCCGCCAGTGACGCTACCCAGGTGGCGCTGGATCAGCTGGAACAGGCTGGAGCACCTGCCGAGGAGGCAGCTGTCGCCGAGGATTCACCGG
>CAXBMV010000215.1:0-5827 GCA_963976575.1 uncultured Gammaproteobacteria bacterium
ATAGATTACGACAGCATAATTCCAATTACCCCGGGCGGCCCCGAAGACATAGACCAGGCGTTTCGTGCCGGCGAGGGGCAATATGTGCAACAACAAGGCCCCTACCCGCAACGACTGGAAAGCGAGGGCATTGGCAGTATCGTCGCACAGGTTGGCCCGCTGATCGGACCCTGTGCCTTTTCCAGTCTGGCCGCGTCGCGCGAATGGTTGCAAAGCGATGAAGCAAAAGCCTTCACCCGTGCCTACACGAAATCCAGACAATATCTTAATCAGGCCAGTGCCCGCGAAATAGCCGAGGCCGAGTACCCTTATTTTGCCGAATGCAGCTTGACCGCACTGGAGAATTGCATCGCCACTTACCAGCAACTGGGTTGCTGGACACCGCATGTAGAGATCAGCCGCGAAGCCTTCGAAGTGACCCTGGATGTTTTCGAATATACCGGCGGAATCGCACAAAGATTTGCCTACGACCAGGTGTGTTGCGCTCCGCCAAAAATCTAAAATCAAACTGCTCAAGTCTGCTATATAAGGCTTATTGAAATCGATTAAGCGTCCGCCTGGCCCACACTACCTACAATGAATGCCAACCTGATTCTATTCCCCGTAATTAGCATGCTGTTGCTGACCACCTGCATCGGATTATTCATGGGGTACCTGCGCGTACGCGCTGTAGACAAGGGCGAGTTAAGGATTTCCTACTTCCGCCACAATAGCGGCAGCGAAATTTCGACGATTCTTGCCAGGGTTTCCGATAATTACGATAACCTGATTACCTCACCGATGATGTTTTACGTAGTCGTTATCATGCTGTATATCAGCGGCAACATAAACCAGTTACAACTCATCCTCGCCTGGGGTTTTGTTGCGACTCGCCTGCTACACAGCTTCATACACATTACCACCAACAACGTCATCCACCGCTCGGCCTCATTCCTCGGCGGAGTGATGATCGTGACCGCGATGTGGATAATTTTAGTGATTGAAATCATCTAAACCGCGAACGTTATTCATTTAAAATCTGGCTTAAGCAGCGCCAGTTGACTATCATTTTGCTTTGCCCCACCGAAACATACCCATGGAATCGCTACAGGAACAATTGATCAAGGCCGGACTGGTTAACAAGGACCGCGCCAACAAGGCCAAAAAGGATAAACAAAAGCAGGTCAAGGCCGAGCGCAAACAGGGTGGCAAGAAGAAGCAGCAACGCCCACCGTCTATCGCGGATAAAGAACGCGAAATGCGTAATCAGCGCGACCGCGAGTTAAACCGGCAAAAACAACAGCAAATCGAACTGCGCGCCGCGCAGGCGCAGATCAGGCAATTGATCGAAGCCAATCGTATCGAGCGCGGCAAGGGCGAGATCGACTACAGCTTCGTGTATAAAAACAAGGTGAAGAAAATTCTGGTGACCGAGGAATTGCGCAAGCAGCTCAGCGAAGGGCGCATGTCCATCGTGCGCCTGGTCATGCCCAATGAAACCCGTTTCGAACTGGTGGCCAACGCGGTCGCGGAAAAGATTGCCCAGCGCGATGCCAATAGCGTGGTGCAATTAAATAGCAACGAAGCTACTGGCGCGACTGACGATGACCCTTATGCCGATTACAAGATCCCCGACGACCTGACCTGGTAATCGATGCAGAAACCAGCTGTTTAATATTCCGGGCTTGCACTGCCCAGCCTTCATACTGATGTATAATCGCGACATTCAATTCGGATAATAACCATGCGCCAGTTCATCATAGCCATAGCCGTCAGCTGCCTGCTGGCCCTGCCCGCTCTTGCCGATCACGAAGTCGATCATCGCTATAACCTGCGTGGCTACGTACTCGATGCCAGTGAAAAGGCAATCGCCAACCTCGACGTACGCGTTTCCGACGAGAATGGCCCGCTGAAAGCCGGCAAAACCGATAGTAACGGATATTATTCGCTGCACCTGCATCTACACGATGCGGACAACCGCCGCAAACTGACGCTACGAGCAGGCAACAACCAGGCCGAGATACGCGTCAAAATCGACACCAGCGATGCCACCACGATACGCGTGCACGACGCCAATTTTGTCGGCGGCAAACTGGTTGAAGGCGAACTTTCCCGCTTCCGCATATCGCCCTGGGTTTACCCCGTGGCAGGTCTGGCGATCTTTATCGGCCTGCTCGTGATGCTGGAAAAAAGGCGCAAGAAAAAACTGCGCCTGAAGCAAAGCGGTGGCCAGCCCAAACAACCCCAGGACAGCCGCAAGGCGAAAAAGGCGCGCCGTAAAAAGCATTGAAGTAATCGAACCGAATGACAATTCTGTTATCTAATGGTTCGATAAATAACTGCAGGCGTGCGATCCGCGCCGGAGACCCTGAGTGAAACGAATTAGCCTTGTGATAGCACTTGCCCTGATGGCAGGTTGCGCCAGCAAGCCGTATCGATAACCGTGCCGAACAGACCTGGATAGAACTGGTGGAACGCGCCTTGCACGACAAGGACAGACCGATCAGTGATGGTGTTAGCGAAGGCCGCTTCATAGCCAGCTTCGAAGGCTTCGCCGACCCGATGATTTACAAGGTGGGCAGGCCGCTCACCGTGGTCGGCAAGATCAGCGGGCAGACCAAGCGCTCAATAGGCGATTATGATTACAACTTTCCGATCGTCTCGGTGGTCGATTCGCATCTGTGGAACAAGCAGGCAAAAGTGAACACGCCTTACTACGCCCCCTACCCTTACTATCCACCGATCTGGTGGCATTCAGACATTCACTACCACCACTATCGCGGGCCTAGCAAGTACCAACGCTGGTAACCAGCCAGACGGATTAATCGTCGTCCTCGTCGTCTTCTTCACGATCGTTATAAGCGCGTGAGTCATACTCCTCGACATCGCCCATAGACCCAAGCCAATGCGCCGAGGAATAAACCGTGAGCAGCGCCGAACTGCCGTCCGCGGCCTGATCGCTGAAATCCGCCTGCCAAATGATGCCCTCGGCCTCGGGGAAGCTCTTCGCGGCGATCTGCTCATCAAATAAACGCTCGAGGATACTGTTTTCATCCATGCCGTCGGCCAGCAGGCGCGCGACAAAGGCTGCCTCCGGCGGCTCCAGCAGCAATTGCTTCGAATCTGCGTTCTGCGCCTGTAACTGCAGGCTTAGCAGTATCATATCGGGGCGACCAAATGTTTTCGGGAAAGCTTTATTGAGCAACACTGCAACCGCAAACAGGCGCGCATGCAGGGTGATATCCGAAGCCTCTTCCCAGGGGCGCTGCCCTAGCAGGAAATCCTGCACGATATTCTGACGCACACCGGCGCTCACGCTTTTCTGCAGCTTGTGCGCCAGCACCAGGTCGGCCGCCTCCTCGATCTCGATATCCTGCAAGGCCATGAACAGGTAATCGAGCAGTTCGCCGGCAGCCATCTCGTCGATATCCTCGACCTCAAGCTGGGTCATCAGGCTACGATAATCGTCATCGCACCAGGTATCCGGCATGTCGTAGATTTTCTTCAGGCCGGTTACGGTGACGTGGAATTTTGTTTGCACTTTAACCTCTCTAATAGTTACTCAGGCCCCATCACGACCGGTAATTTTTGGTCACAAGGGATAGCAATATTGTCGGCCTATCCGACCCTTTTAACCAGCAAAAGGTCACCCCAAAGGCGTTTATCTGCATTTGCTCTGGATAACTTGTCAATTAGTGACCTGTACTGAGTTAGCAGTGAACTCTGGGGTATCGTATTTAGCGAAACACCTGGGCCAGCTGATTTCCCGGAGTCTTTTTCTTGACTGTATTCTGGTTTATTATCTGCACCATACACTCATTCACAGGCACTTATTCTCTTGATTACGCTGTGAATTAAATATACGGAGATATTTAGAATGTTAAATGGATTCATTGCCTATACCAAATTCTTCCCTGCCTCAAGCAACACCAAAGCACTTGCTCTCGCTGCAAAATTAAAACCTTACCTCGGTCTCGCGATTCTACTGTCTGCCCTGGTCGTCAGCGGTTGCGGAGGCGGTGGTAGCGGTGGTGGGAGTCAAGCAGGTACTCTTGCCCCTTCGACCTTCGTATTTATGCGTAACGTAGGTGGCCAGAACGACCTCTACCTGATGAAAGAAGACGGTACAGGTCTGGTCGCTCTAGCGACAACTGCCGACGATGAAAATTCAAGCGGGCTGAATAATGCGGATTGGATCATTTATCGAAGCCGAGGCGTTGGTTCGATGCAACAGGATATTTACAGTGTCAGGCACGATGGTACGGATGTAACTCCGCTGGCGACAAGCAGCGAAGATGAAACGCCCTACGAAATGACCGCCAGTGGCCGGGTAATATTTACACGGCGCAACTCTGTTGGTAACCAGCTGGATATTTACAGTATCAACGCTGATGGCAGCGGATTGGTAGCTCTGGCGACAAGCTCAGATAACGAATTCCCATACTCCAATGTCGTCGACGAAAGGGTGGTATTCAACCGACTAGTTGGAACACAGCGTGATATTTACAGCATAAATTCCGATGGCACCGACCTGATTGCCCTGGCGACGACTACTGAAGACGAAGCCGTAATCCAACAACTCAGCACAGGGCAGATAGTTTTTGTAAGGGACATAGGAGGAATTCAAACCGATTTATTTATTATGAATTCCGATGGTAGCGGTCCCGAAATCGCACTCGGAAGCACTTTGGAATCGGAAGATTTCAGCGAAGAGCTACTCGATGGGAAAATATTATTCAGCCGCCTGGTCGGTGGCACTCAGACAGACCTGTTCACCATCAATGCCGATGGCAGTGGCGTTGAAACCGCCATTGCCACCAGCCCCGATTCCGAAGAAGTCGAGTTCCAGACACTCGATGGCAGAATAATATACTACCGCGATGTCGGCGGTACCCAAACCGACATTTACAGTATCAATGCAGATGGCACGGATTTGATACCACTCGCCAACAGTACCGACCCAGAGCGGGTTTGGGATTTAAACCGGCAAGGTGTCATACTCTTCGAACGCAACGTCGGCGGCACCCAGTTCGACGTCTACGGCATCCACAGCGATGGCACAGGTCTGGCCGCACTGGCCACCACCGTCGACTCGGAAACCATTGGCTCGGGCACAGACAACAATCGCGCAATCATCGTTCGCGATGTGGCGGGATTACAAACCGATATTTTCAGTATCAGTGCAGATGGATCGAGTAGTGAAATTCCGCTCGCCAATAGTCCGGATGATGAAGAGTTTGGGGATTATGTCGGACCCATGCTTTTGGGGCCGTAGGTGGTGCCAAATCGCGAAACTAGTATGCCTAGTGTGGGCGATGTTGCTTTTAAGTATTAACGAGGTGAAATTCTCTAATTAAAAGTTCCCATTTGCATCAAGAAATTTATGATCATCCGGACTTTGCAGATTCAAATTTCTTTGTCAGCAGCATCAATGTTATTTCGCCTATAACCCCTGTTATCGAAAATGATTATATTTTTGTATCAGGCACTTAACATCATGCAAGAATAATTGATTACAATTTATACTTCTTTACTAAACCCGTATAATCCAACTTCCCTTCTTTGATATCATTAAAGTCTATTTCTTCAATTTTGATAGTTTTCAACTTTTCAACCAATTCTCCAGTATCAAACTCGAAATAAAAACTATCCACTTTCCTATAAACCTTCCACCTATTACCGGATACAACATTTTTTTCTATAACCACAGGTTTTATTACCGGTTCAAAATGTTGTCCAATTTTTACTCTGCTTTTATTCATATTTCGATCACTCAATTATGACTTCATCGAAAGGCGCCCTAGACAAATCCAACACTGCTTCGGTTTGCCCACCTGACGTAAAACCA
>CAXBMV010000216.1:0-5821 GCA_963976575.1 uncultured Gammaproteobacteria bacterium
GCCTTACTTGCCTCCTCTCTCGATGCAGGTGGCACCGACAACACGTCTCTCATTGCACTTAAGGTTGAACAAAAGGAAAACGATGTCTGAAGTATGCGAATCGTTAATCAATGACTTTATTATGGGTTCATTGAAAATTGAAGACCTCGAACAAGGCTTGGCCAGTATTTTTGATGCCATGCCAACGAGTCATGCCGCCGCGCAAAAATACCTGCAAACACTCTATACAAACGAAAAAATCGATTCCGAAAATTTCACCCAGATTTCGCAGGTGATTTCCAAAATCAATATTCAGTCGACGCTGAAGAACAGCCAGGAAACCGATATCTCCTACTTTGGAGAAGACAAGACACTGCATATGACCGATGTGTCCGGTGAATTTGCAAATCTTGGCGAAGACGACGGTGCAGATAAAACAGTCATCATCAGGGTCGATAAGGCAGGTGCTAATGAAATCGAAATTTCCGAGCCTTCGGGCAGCTTGCGCGAAGACGACTCACCGCTGAGCCAGCCGACGATGGATAAACCCGCCAAAGCCAAGAGATACGAAAACCTTGGCCCGGGTGTCACCCTGAAAGATCGTTTCGTGCTGCTGGAAAAACTTGGCCAGGGTGGCATGGGCGTGGTTTTCAAGGCCAAGGATTTGTTAAAGGTCGAAGCACACGATAAAGACCCGTATGTAGCGATCAAGGTTCTCACTGACGCTTTCAAGAAGTATTCCGGTTCGTTTATCGCCTTGCAACGCGAAGCCAGCAAAGCTCAGCGACTGGCACACCCGAATATCGCCACGGTCTACGATTTCGACCGTGACGGAAATACCGTCTTTATGACCATGGAATATCTCCAGGGTAAACCGCTAAACCAGCTAATAAAGGAAATCGCCAAAAAACCCCTGAAGCTGGACCATGCGTTGCACATCATCGAAGAACTTTGCAGCGGCCTCGCCTATGCACACGAAAAGCTATTAATACATTCGGATTTCAAACCGGGAAACTGCTTTCTGTTAAATGATGGACACGTCAAATTACTCGATTTTGGTATCGCGCGCGCCAGCACCCAAACCGATGAAGAAAAAGAAAATACCATGTTCGACCCGGCCAAACTGAGCGCAGTAACGCCCGCTTATGCCACCCCGGAAATGTTTGCCGGTATGAATCCCGATCCCAGAGATGATATTTATGGTCTCGCCTGTGTCGCCTATCAATTGCTTGCCGGGGGTAAACACCCTTATAACAAGGTTGCCTCGCCAAAGATCAAGGAGCTGGGCATCAAACCCAAACCGATCAAAGGGCTGAACCGTCGTCAGCAGAAAACACTGATGAAAGCCCTGACGGTGGTACGTGAAGAACGGATTCCCAATGTTGAAAAGTTTGCCGAAGGCATGCGTTCGAAAAAATCGCATAGCAAGACGATCCTGCTGGCAGCCCTGTTCTTGATGATTATTGGCGCGGGTATTGGCTACAAGCCTTTTCTACAGTTTCGTGCCGAACAGGAAATTTACGACAAAATCGAACTGATCAAACGTGGTGACAAGGCTCTGATGATCGAAACAATCTGGTCGATGGATCAGCTCGACCCGGAGCAGCAAAAAATTATTTCGGTAGGCCTGCGTCGCGAAATCATCACATTTTATCGCGATCGAATTCGTTCAGTATTTCGACCAAAGGAAGGCCTCTACGATTTCCCACAGGCCCAGGATCTACTGGCACAGGCTAAAAAACATTACCCCGATTCAGTCGCACTCTCTACCATTGAGGACCAGACCAAGGAGCAACGTGACCGCCTGATGAACAGTCTCATCTCGCTGCACAAACGTTACTACGATGCGAAGAAACTGATCAAATCCAGCAATGGCGAAGATATAACAACCGTATTACCACTAATAAAACGAGTTGACCCTAAACATTATTTGCTCAAGGACAAGACCCTGGCAGATCTATATCTCTCGGAATCTGAAAACCTGATCGCGAAGCGTGAGTACAAGACTGCAGCAGAATACATAGTTACAGGCCTCAAATTCTTCCCCGAGGATGCTCGTCTGCAAAGCCTTTACCGACAGATCAACGCGCAGTCGCTGAACTAATGAGCCGGCAGGACTCACCACTGCGACTTTTAGCGAAAACGTATGCAAATGATTTGATATCGCGTTCGCAATACATAGAAATCAGAACTCAACTGCTGAAAAAACTGCAGAGCAAGGGGCGCATAGGCGCCTCTGATCTGAAAAACTTTACTGCGATAACGCGTGGTAGCGAACCAGCAGAATCCAAAAGATCCTACACCTCCTCCGACTGGATAATCATTTCCCTCGGCCTTGCCGCGTCAGCCGTACTCGCTTTCGTTCTATACGGCTGATCGGCAATAGTCACCAACTGCTGCTGGAAAAATGTACAGGTATTGCAGGAATTATTTCAACCACCTCAAAACTATTGATAAACAAAGAAATTAGTTTATTATGATCAATGACTTAAGGGTCATAGTTAATTTTAATTATAATTTTCATGCTTGGTTAGAAAATTGTTTAAGCAAAACGTGAACCGCTCCTCTTGCGGAGTAAAGCAAATCCTTTAAGATCCGCTTTGCAAAATGCTTCGTAACAATAAAGAGGCTCAAAAATCTTCAACCTGGAAATCGTATGATTGCCTTAAATGGCCGACATAAGTCTTTGCCGCAACTACTGACAGGATTTGTCCTGCTTGCAACATTTAATGTGCAGGCATTCGAATTATCGGACATGATCAGCGATTCGATAAGCGCCCATCCGGAAGTTAAAGAGAAAATCCATATTTATCGACAACTACTAAGCGATAAGGCAATCGCTAACAGTGGTTGGCGCCCGAGTGTCGACTTGCAAGCGTCTACCGGACTATACGACACCACTTCTCCGTTTACGGGTAATAACTCGGTAGATTACGACAGTTCACGTATCGAACTATCAGTAACGCAAAATCTCTTTAACGGTTATGACACCACCCATCAGGTGAAGCAGACCGAGGCCCGCATCAGGGCCGCGCTATACGATATTTACGATACCGCAGATAATATTGCGTTACGCGCGGTTCAGGCCTACCTGGAACTGATTAAACAAAGACAGCTATACCAACTGGCATTGGACAATCTGGCTTCTCATGAACATATACTCGCGCAAATTCAGGAGCGTAACGATTCCGGCGTAGGCAGGCGTTCGCAGTTACAGCAAACCGAAGGTCGTGTTGCCCGGGCTCACGCCAGCTTGATTGCACAACAGAATAACCTGGAAGATGCAGCGACTCAGCTACATCAGGTTCTGGGAAGATATCTTGATCCTGAAGACCTCATCATTCCGCAGCTTCCGCAGTCACCTGCGGAAAGTCTCGACGAACTGATAGATTCGGCCCTGAAACAACATCCGGCAATGCAGGTAGCCGAAGGCAATATAGAGGCATCGCAGGCGGATCACAGGCGTTCGTTAGGTTCACGTTATCCAGAAATTGACCTGCGCCTGGCAACCGAGTACGGCGACGACATCGGTGGCATCCCGGGTAGTACCGAGGAAACCAGTCTGGTATTGAACCTGCGTTACAATCTATACAGCGGTGGCCGCGATAGCGCTGAGCAACAACAAAAAATTAGTGCGATTTACGAACAACAAGACTTTTTGGCCCGGGTACGCCGCCAGATCATTAATAGTCTGAGGCTGTCCTGGATGGCGGATACATCACTAACCCGCCAGCTGGAGTTTTTGCAGCTACACATAACCAAGGCCAGTGAAACCGTGGAATCATACCGCGAAGAGTTTTTTATCGGGCAACGCGATCTGGTGGATTTGCTGGATGCGGAAAATGAACTGAATAGCGCCAGAAATCTGTACAGCGAAGCCAGTATGGATGCCTATATCGCGCGCTACCGGGTTTACGAGGGTATGGGGCAATTGTTTCAGGCGAGCAACATTGATCTGCAGTTCAGTGACGGCAGTCTCAAGATAGCCCGCCTGGATACTAGTCTGAGCGACAGTTTGCCGCTGCCCGACGATGAGGATGAGGATAATAAAATTGATCGCATGGATCATTGTGATAATTCCCGAAGCATGGTCGAGGTAAATCAATTAGGCTGTATGCCGAAGGTCCGTCGGGAAGTAGTTGCTGTAAAAGCCAATTCTGCGCCCGTCGCCAGTGATGACCGATTCGAGATTGAGACCAATGGCATTCTGGTCATTAGCACCAGTCAACTATTGGAAAATGACACCGATGCCGATGCCGACCCTCTCAAAGTTGTCGAAGTCGAACCTGCCAGGTTTGGACGCCTTGCCTTCAATCATGACGACAATATTGTTTACCGCCCTGCCGAGGGTTTCGTTGGTGTCGATTCTTTTAGCTACAGCATTTCTGATAGTCGCGGTGGTGCCTCGAAAGCCGCGGCTATTGTTCAGATTAACGTGAAGGTGGAAGAAATAACCCTGGATAAAATGCAACTGGTCAATTTTATTTACGATGAAACCGAACTCACCGAAATCTCCAAGTCCAAAGTAATCGCGATAATCGAGAAAATCCGACAGGCCAGCGATATCAATATCGAAATCTTTACCTATACCGACGATATAGGCTCCGATGGCTTTAATCTCGAATTATCGGAGCGCCGAGCCGAGGCACTTAAAACACTGTTGATTAGTCATGGCATCAATGCCACCGATATCAGCGCCCGGGGTATGGGCGAAAAGAATCCGATCGCCGATAACTCCACTGAAGCCGGGCAGGCAATCAATCGACGTGGTGAATTCAAATTTAACGCCAAATCCTCGATTCAATAGCCGATTCAAGCCTCTTACCTGAATAGATGGTCTACACTTCTTGGACGAAGAATGACACTGGACACATCCCCTGAACAGGTATCGCGCGGATTGCAGACAAGCAATCTGCTTCTACGAAAGCACCGCACATAAAGCAACGATTCTCACCTGGCAGAGCATGCGGGCATAATGAAAACGTTTGCACGCCTGGGATTCGCCCTTATATTGCTCGCTGTGCCCGGCGTACAGCGTGCCGACCCTTTATTGACCGGGCAAATGCTTGAAAACCTACAGAACGAGTATTCTGATCAGGCATTTCGTAGGGGATTGGCCATCAATCGATTATTATCAGAACTTCAAGATCAGGATATTCGCAGCCAATTGATCGAAGTGAATCGATTCTTTAACCAGTTTGAATATGTAGAGGACAGCGTTCAATGGGGTGAAAATGACTACTGGGCGACGCCACAGGAATTTCTCGGCACGCAGAAAGGTGATTGTGAAGATTTTGTAATCGCCAAGTATTTCGCCCTGCGCAAGCTAGGCGTACCCGATGATCGCCTTTACCTTACCTATGTCAAAGCCCTGAAACAAAATATTGCACATATGGTATTGAGTTATTTTGAAACCCCTTCCAGCGTTCCGCTCATCCTGGATAATTACAATCCTGAGATAGTCGGCGCAAATGCCAGGCAGGATTTATTGCCGGTTTACAGCTTTAACGCAAAGTCCCTGTTTTTAAGCAATGCTTCGGCAGGACTCGGGAAATCTCTGCCAACTGATAAAATCAAAAACAGTAAATGGCAGGATCTACTCGCCGACATTAAGAAGGAAATACAATGACATTATTCAAACAGATAGCATTACTGGTATCGACCATTTTCCTGCTGCTGGCCTGCATTTTCTTCATCAGCGACTTCAATCGCACCAGCCGCTTTTTACAGGGGCAGTTACAAACCACGGCACAGGATATGGCAACAACACTTGGCGTAGCTGTCAGCAATCTGCCCGATGCAAGAGACCAGGCAACGCTGGAAGTCCTGTTTAATGCTGTTT
>CAXBMV010000217.1:0-5813 GCA_963976575.1 uncultured Gammaproteobacteria bacterium
ACAACGCCGAGTTCGAGGCTGCGACCTAGCTGAATAATGGCCCGCGTAATCGCGGCATTATCGCTGTCGACATCCATGTCGCTGACGAAGCTGCGGTCGATCTTGAGTACATCCACCGCCAGGCGTTTCAGATTCGACAGCGAGGAGTAACCGGTGCCAATATCATCGATTGCGAGGGAAACACCGAGTTCGCGAAACGCAGCCAGGCGCGCGGCGATTTCTTCCAGATGTTCCATCAACACGGTCTCGGTAATTTCGATTTCGAGGCCGCCGGGGTCGACACCACTGGTTTTGATAATTTTCAACAGTCGTTCGACGTTGTCGTCGTGTCCGAGTTGCACTACCGACAGGTTGATTGCAATTCTTAGATCGGCAAAGCTTGTTCCTTGCCAGGCGAGTTTCTGACGGCATGCCTCGCGCATAATCCATTCGCCCAGCGGGATGATCAGTCGTGACTCTTCCGCTACCGGAATGAAGCTGTCAGGGTAAATCATGCCATGCTTGCCTTGCCAGCGAATCAACGCCTCGACGCCGACAACGCGGTTGTTTTCCAGATCGATCTTGGGCTGGTAATAGAGGCGAAACTCCGATTCCAGAAGTGCCTTGCGAATATCCTCTTCTACTTGTTTGCGCTGCTGAGCTTTTCGGTTCAGCTCGGGGTCGAAAAATTGGTAATTACCACGTCTTTCCTGTTTGGCCTTGTACAGCGCCATATCGGCGTGCACCAGCAACTGACCGGCATCGTCAGTTTCGCCCGGATAAATGGCGACTCCGACGCTGGCGGAAACATAGATATCCTGACCTGCTATTCGATAAGGCTCGCCCAGCGAGGCAATGATTTTTTGTGCGAGAACAGCAGCGTCGTTAGTGTCGTGCAGGTGAGTGCCTATCAGGGCAAATTCGTCACCCCCGAGTCGCGCCACGGTATCTGTGCCACGCACCAGTCGGTGCAATCGCGCGGCGACCTGTTTGAGCAGTTCATCACCCACCGGGTGGCCGAGCGTGTCATTGATGTTCTTGAACTTGTCGAGATCGAGTAGCAGTACCGCGAGTATATCTCTAGTCCTGTGCAGGTCGTTCAAGTCTCTTTGCAGGTTGTTATTGAAAACCAGGCGATTGGAGAGGCCGGTGAGTACGTCCTGATTGGCCATCAGGGTGAGCTGGGAATGCGCTGCACCGAGGCTTTCCAGCATTTGATTGAAAGTCTTGCCCAGCCGGGTGACTTCGAAGAATCCACCCCCTTCAAAGCGATGCTCAAAAGAACCGCTGGCAACCACTTCGGCTGCAACTTCCTCGAGTTCGCGTAGTGGGCGTGCCAGATGTCCGGCGGCCAGTATGCTCAGCAGCACTACCCCGGCGAGTAGCCCGCCACCGAGCAGCAGGTACACCAGTGTTAGCCGTCTTAGCGGCTGATTGGCCAGTTCCAGCGATTCACTAATCTCAATACTGAGTTGCAGTTGTGAGAATAAATCGGGCAGGGCCAGCGGTTGTATCCTGGTCAGCATTTTGCCAACTTGTTCCCTCGCGAGCAGGGATCCGGGTTGTAATTCCACGACTTCACCCTGATGCAGCAGCGTAACCGGTTGTGGTTCGTCGAGATCGTTGAACAGGGAAAATAATTGCGACAAATCCAGTTGGTGGATTAATGCACCCTCAGGGCTTTGCGTGCCGACGTAGAAAACCGGTTCGGCGATGACCAGATACACAACGTCGTCATGTTCTTCCAGAGAAACAACGGATCTGGCTTGTTCCAGCACTGCATGCTTCCAGTCGAAATCCAGAGTAGCAAGGGAACGCGATCCCGCCACCGCCACACCCTCGAAGTCGGTCAGGGTGATTTTCACCGGAATGCCGTTAACCGTGGAAAAGTCGGCGAGGAAGGGTTCAAGCGTTGTATCACGCGTCATTCTGTCCATCAGAGAGTTCAATATCAATGCGTTCTGGCGCAGATCGCTAAGCGTGGTGTACACGCTACTGAGCACGGTACTGAGGCGATTGGCGAGCAAGGCCGCATGGTTATCCAGACTGGATTGAATCCCCTGATTTATCTGTGCGCGTGTGAGAAAAAAGGACGTGCTGCCTATGATCAGGACAAATAAAACCGTCAGCGTAGATGCTACCAGCGCTATCCTGGTAGACAGGTGGATTTGCGAACTGTGCCGTATCAAGTCGGGCAAAAACTTCATTCTAGTTTTGACCCGGATTCCGCTTTATCGGTATCAGGACTCCGTCGGAAAGCCGATATCTGGCCATGAATACATCGCTGGCATCGAGGGCATCGTGATTGTCTGCGCTAAAGGGTTGTGGGAAGTATCTGACCAGTCCGTCGTAATCTCGTAACTCCTCCAGCGCATCGCGAATTTCGGCTCTATCGGTTGTTCCGGCGCGATTGATCGCGCGCGCCAGCAAGTGGGTGAGATCGTAGGCGTGACCTGTACCAACCGGTGATTCCAGTGCTTCGAAATTGGCGATGCCAAACAGGCGTGAGGATACCGCCATTACCCGGGCTACTTTTTTCGGGTCGGCGTTAAAAAAGCTGAACGTCTGCACAACACTGAAATCAATTTTATCCAGCTCGTCTTGTACCAGGCTCGCGAATATTCCGCCGGTAACGCCCCAGTGACTGATTATCGGTATACGCTGATCCGACGGCAATGAAGCCACTTCCCGGGCGAGGGTAACCGCTTCGCTGTCGTTGGAGACGAAGATGATAGCTCCGGCACCGGCCTTGCGCAGTCTCTGGTATTGTTGCAGCAGGGTTTTATCTCCCCACTGGTACCATTCCATGCCGGCTATTTGTGGCAACCTGGAACCGAGCTGGTAACGGTCTGCAGCGTTTAAATTACTACGGCCCCAGGAAGTATTTGGCAGGAGCAAAGCGATCCGCCTTATGTCCTTGTCGAGCGCGTGCTGGAACATGGCGGGCATGGCGAGACTGTCTTTCAAAGACAGGCGAAAGGCGTAATTGGGATGAAAGCCATTGTCGATAATGGCATCGGCGGCGGCCCAGGGGTCTAACAAAATCATTTTCATTTTGTGGGCGAGTCCGATGGATTCCAGTGCCACAGGGCTGAAGCGGCCGACGAACATTGCCACCATGTCCGGCATTTCGTTAAAGTTTTTCAAATTACGGATGCCACGCGCGGTCACCGAGCGATTGTCGCGTGAAACCAGTTTCAGCGGTCGGCCATCGAGGACGCCGCCGGATCGATTGATCTCGTCTATGGCGATCAGAATGCCGCGTTCAATCGCGGTTGCGGAGGTAGCGTTGGCGAGACCGAAGGCGCCGTCGAAACCGATCAGAACGGCATCAGATTGAGCGATTGCAGGCTGAACTGGCAGGCAAGTGAGACTGAAAAGCAACAATAACCGATAAATCTTCAATTAAGACTCAGCTGTGTATCAGGAATGATGCTATTGCTATCGGCAATCGGCTGGTTTTCTTGAAGAAAAAATCGTCCAAATCATCCCCCGATCAAGAGTGCCTCGGGCTAGCCGCAACGGCTCGATTTGAATGAATACTGCGAATGGGATATAACCGGGCGTCACAGCCTGTTCCAAAAACGAAAAATCCCGGAAGTTCGTCGAATGAATACAGTAATCCGATATATAAATCTTCATGCTATGACGTATCAATTGACTTCGGTTGCCAGCAATATAAGCCACCGGGGCAAGGGTTTTTACTGGTAACAAGCGAGTGGGAGAAAGCAGGATGGTAAAGCATTCAAACGCAAATCTGGCCAGCATTTGTCCGGGTGAGCTGGGTTTCACAATGCCGGCGGAATGGCAGGCGCACAGCCGCTGCTGGATGGCATGGCCGAGCGAACACTGGCAATGGCAGGATTTCCCCGCGGTGGAACAGGCTTACGCCGATGTAGCCAACGCGATTGCCGGATTCGAGCCGGTAAGCATGCTGGCCAGGCCGCAAAACGCGACGAATGCGCGCAAGCTATGTGCGGCGAATGTGGAAATTATCGAAGCGCCTTTGAATGATTCATGGATGCGTGACACCGGTCCGTCATTCGTAAAAAACAGTGAAAGTGGGGCAGTCGCAGGCGTCGACTGGCGCTTCAATTGCTGGGGCGGCTACTACCCCGGGTACCAGCACGATGCGCAAATCGCCAACCGTGTGCTCGACCACCTCGGTATGGATGCCTACCACGCCAGTCTTGTGCTGGAAGGTGGTGCCTTGCACGTCGATGGCGAAGGCACCCTGGTCACCACCGAATCGGTAGTGTTGAACCCCAATCGTAACTGGGGCATGGACAAGGCCAGCGCCGAAGATGAAATTTATCGGGCTACTGGTGCCACCCGCGTCATCTGGCTACCCGGCGACCTGAAAGGAGAGACCTCGGATATGACCGATGGTCACGTCGATGGCATCATGTGCTTCGTCAAGCCCGGGGTTGTACTATTCGAGCGCGACCTCGCCGCCGAGGGTGTTTTCGCCGAACTGGAAAGAGAGAACCGGCGAGCGCTGGAACTGGCCAAAGATGCCGCAGGACGCAAGCTGGAAATCATCGATATCGCGGTAGACCATAGCCAGATAGGTGAAGGCCATGATTTGTTTTGCAGCAGCTATATCAATTTTTACCTGCCCAACGGTGGACTGGTGATGCCCGCCTACGGAGTGGCAGCGGATGAGCAGGTGCGCGCGCAACTGGCGAAGATTTTTATTGATCGCAAAATCGTTTCGGTTAACCTGAACGCGATCGCCCCCGGGGGTGGGGGCATACACTGTATCAGTCAGCAACAACCCGCTTAAATCAGGAGCTAAAGCATGAGAGAAATTACCCTAGCGGCAACACAAATGCATTGTAGCTGGGATATCCCGGCGAACATCGAACGCGCCGAGGCCATGGTGCGCGAGGCTGCCGCAGCTGGTGCACAGGTAGTGTTGATACAGGAGTTATTCGAAACCCCTTATTTTTGCATCGAGCAGGATTTCAAACATCTTGAGCTGGCTACTACTCTGGAAGACAGCCCGTTGATCAAGACGATGGCGGCGCTGGCAGCGGAACTGGAAGTGGTGTTGCCGGTAAGCTGGTTCGAGCGCGCCGGCACTGCTTTTTTCAACTCGGTGGCGATGATCGATGCCGACGGCAGCGTCATGGGTGTTTATCGCAAGACGCATATCCCCAACGCGATCGGTTATCAGGAGAAACAGTACTTCAGTCCCGGCGATACCGGCTTCAAGGTATGGGACACGCGTTACGCCCGCATCGGGCTCGGCATTTGCTGGGATCAATGGTTTCCGGAAACGGCGCGTTGCCTGGCCTTGAAAGGTGCCGAGCTATTGCTTTACCCCACCGCGATCGGTAGCGAGCCCGGCGACGATTCGATGGATTCGATGCAGCACTGGCAAAACACCATGTGCGGGCACGCCGCCGCCAATATCATGCCGCTGGTGGCTTCCAACCGGATCGGCAAGGAAGTCGCCACCGGCAGCGACATGCATATGACTTTCTACGGTTCTTCATTCATCTGCGATCACCTCGGTAACCGCGTGCAGACTGCCAGCCGTGACCAGCAGAGCGTACTCACCCATAGCTTCGACCTCGACGAGATTCGTCACCATCGCGAAAACTGGGGCGTGTATCGAGACCGACGCCCGGATCAATATGGTGCACTGCTCAGTTATGACGGGCGCGGCTAAACCATGAAAAATTATCGCAAGATGCCATTCGAGGCGGTTGTGCGCAGCCTGTTGTGTTGCGAAGACAGTAGCCAGTCGCTGGTTAGTCACCCGGTCGAGCGAGTCGAGGCCAGTTATGCCGGTTTCCCCGGCGACAGCCACAGCGGCTTAACCCGTG
>CAXBMV010000218.1:0-5811 GCA_963976575.1 uncultured Gammaproteobacteria bacterium
CCGACGCAGCTCCTTGCGCGAATCCATCAGGCGATCGAGCAGCTTGTTGGTATGGTCGAGCAATTGACCGATCTCGTCGCTCTGGTGCAATCGCGGAATAGTCAGCGAATAGTTGGTATCGTCCAGCGATTCAGGACCTATCTGGGCAATGGTTGCGGCCGCGCGGCGTAATGGTGCGGTGACCAGCCACTGCGCCAGGCAGAGGAGCACCAGGCCAATGAGGAATGCCTCGATCAGACTCACGCTCAGCCTGTTGTAAACCCGGGAAATGAAGCTGCTGGCAGCGAACTGCGGGGATAGCTCGACGTTGATCATGCCGACGATTTCGCTACGCCCCTGGTTGCTGACGCTGAGTTGTCGGCTGCGCTGTGACACTTCGACAAAATACCGCCGGGCTGCCCAGCTGACCAGCGCATCGGTCTCCGGCAGGGGATTTTCCAGCCGCACCAGGCGCTCATCGGCGCCGCCCTGGAGCAATACTCGAATTTCAACCGCCATCACCCCGGGCTGGTCGATGATTCCCGAGACCACCTCGCGCGCGAGCTCGAGATCCAGCGCCCAGGCCGCACGCGAAGCGCTGGCTTCCGCCAGGTTAAGTATCTGCTGTGTATGTAAAACCACTTCGCGGCGCTGCTCAGCCAGGGTGCTGCGCATATCCCAGGCGCTAAGACTCAGTCCAATGACGATACTGGAGAGCAATAGCAAAGCGGCCTGCATCAGGCCTATCGATCTTGCTATATAACCGGGAAATTTCATCATGGGCATAGCCAGTTTGAACTGGCGCGTTTCATCAGCAGTTTTGTTTATGTTTTGAGTGCAGTGAAACTATCGGCCGCGATGGGTAAATCTGGAGCCATGGCGCGACATTTTCGTAGCGCCTTTCCACAGGCGAACCGGCACCACTGGATTTTGCCAGCCGACTGGTGGAAAATACGCCGATGAATTTCGGCATCACCAAGACAATACCGGCCGGAGCCGGCATCGAAACTCTGCAATCGCTCTACGACGGCAGTCGCAGCGAGTACGAATTTCACATGGCTGGACAGGAGCCGAAACGGCTCAAACCCGGTGATTACGTTTATACGATTTTTAACGACCAGCTACACGGTCGACTGAAGATTGCCAGGTTCATCACCGGTGCCAGCAACCCCAATTCGGGCAAGCCGCGTATCCTCATCATCGTCGAGGCACCGGGCCAGCGTCTGCCAAAACCAGTCCCCTGGAAGGGCCATCGCGGTACCCGCTACACCGACGGCGAAGACTGGCCGGACTAATCACCCACCCGGATAGGCGGTCGATAATCCGCCCATTGCAGCTGTTGCTCCAGCTGCGCGGAAACCTGTAACAACAAATGATCCTGACCATGGTGCCCTGCCAGCTGTACTGCACAGGGTGGCTCATCCGCGGCTAGTCGTAGCGGAAGAGACGCTGCTGGTTGGCCGGTCATGTTGCAAATGTAGGAGAAAGGCGCGAATGCCCAGCCCTGGGCGGTCCAGCGATCATAATCGAATGCCTCGCTATGGCTGTCAAAGCTTCCCAGCGAAACTGGATCACTACCCAGTGACGGTGTCAGCAACAAGTCCAGTCCCGCCATGGAAGTCATCTGGCGAACACTGTTTTGATGCGCCAGCAAACGCGCACGGTAATGGTCCATGGCGCTACTGGCATCGACCAGTTCGAGCAGGTAGCGCGTCATCGCATCGATTTCACCGGCTTCGGGCCGACGCCCCAGTTCGTCGCTGCGCCGATTGATTTCATGGACTACGTCATACATCCACAGGGTGTCCATCCAGCTACCAAAATCGAGTTCGTCGGGATAAGCATATGCCACCAACTCATGGCCGAGCTCATTCAGCAGGTCTGCGGCCTTTGCCACCGCCTGCTGCTGGCGTGGCGGGGTCGCCTCCCCCAATGGTGTATTGCTACATACACCGATGCGCAGACGCCGCGGTGACTCTGCCAGACAACCGAGATAGGACGCAACCGCGCGCTTCACCGGGTAACGGTAGCCAGCAATCGGATGCGCGGTGGCGTCCAATGCGGCGGCACTGTCGCGCACCGAGCGGGTGAGTACGTGATCCGAGTTGAATCCGCTGGCGAGTTCGGACTGGGCCGCATCCACCGGGTTCAGGCCGCTGGTGGGTTTCAATCCATACACCCCACAGCAGGCTGCCGGAATTCGAATCGATCCACCGAGGTCGGTGCCATGAGCCATCGGCAGCATGCCCGAGGCCACTGCTGCGCCGGCACCACCACTGCTGCCACCGGTAGTCATTCCCGTATCCCAGGGGTTTAAGGTGGCGCCGCGAAAACTGGGCTCGCAGACGTAGTCTTCGGCAAACTCGGGGGTATTGCTCTTGCCCATCACGACCAGCCCGGCAGCGCGCCAACGGCGTACGATTTCGCTATCGGGGCGTGGCGCCACGCCGTCGAAGAAACGGCAGGAAAAAGTCGTCGGCATGTCCCCGGTGAAAACATTCACATCCTTGATCAGGAAGGGCACACCCGCCAGCGGGCCATCTGCAGCAGCGGCCGTAGCTGCAATGCTGCGCGCGCCGTCGTAATTTTTCATGACCACTGCATTTAGTTGCGGATTAAGGGCTTCTATCGCCTCGATCGAGGTTTCGATGACTTCTTCAGTCGAGTAGTCGCCACGTGCGATTGCCTCGGCTAGCGCTATCGCGTCGAGCTTCGCGTAATCATTCAGGTTCATTCACGTGGCCTTTGCTGGTTAATCGAGGCAGGCAGAATATCAAAGCGTGAAGGCCGGGTCAGTAGCACTCGTGTTTTTCATTCAAATAACCTATCTTTAGCTTTTTATTTTTAACCATAAGCGCATGACAGATTTTTCCAGAAAAGATAAGCAATGCTTTCAACAGGACGGTTTTCTCGTCGTCGATTCCTTGATCGATGTTGACCGCCTGCCCGTCTTGCAACAAGCATTCGAAGATTTGTTTTGCGGTAAATTCGAAACCGGCCTGCGTCCCGATGAAGTCAACTGGCAGCAGGCCGACGGTGACCCCGAGCGTACGCGACAGATTTGCAATGGCTGGAAGGCAAACCGCGACATCGCCAGGGTGGTACTGGACGAGTCGCTTGGCCGCAAGATCGCACAGTTGTCGGGCTGGTCCGGAGTGCGCATTATGATCGACAATGTCATCTGGAAACCACCCGGCACAAAGTCACTGGGATTTCATCAGGACAGCGCCTACCTCGACTGGTTCCGGCCCGCCGATTTGCTCACCTGCTGGATCGCGCTGGACGATACCAGCGCGGATGGCGGCACCATAGAGTTTGTGCGCGGATCGCATCGCTGGACGCTATCCGAACCCGAGGGTGAATTCCATGCACCGGCGCAGTACCGTCTGCCAATGCAAAAGGCGGCCGCACGCGAAAAGGTCGACCCGGAAATCGTTTACGTCGAGGTGCCGGCCGGTGGCGGTTCTTTCCACCACGGCTGGACCTGGCACGGTTCCGGTGAAAACAGGGCACAAATACCGCGGCGTTCTCTGGTATTACACGCCATGCGTAGCGATGTCGAGTATGTGCCGGAGAATTTCGATCGCGGCATAGGTCCGATTTACAGTCGCTACAAGCATCTCGGCGACAATCTGCTCGACGAAAATTATTTTCCAATCCTGTGGCGCGAAGACGGTTATCGTACCCCGGCAATCAAGGACTTTTTGAAGCATGGCTGAAACAAAAATCGAAGTGGCAGTAATCAAAGGTGATGGCATAGGGGTAGATGTAACCAACGCCGCGTTGGCAGTAACCGATGCGGCCCTGACTATGGCCGGGAATATATCTCTGACATACCGCGAAATTGCCGCTGGCGCCGCTTACTACCGCGACCATGGTATTGATATCGAAGCTGGTGGTGAAGAAGCCGCCGGGCAGGCCGATGCGATATTTCTTGGTGCCATAGGTCTGCCTTCGATTCGCCACGCCGATGGCACCGAGATAGCACCCCACCTGCGTCTGCGCGACCGCTTCCAGCTTTACGCCGGGGTCAGGCCGGTGAAGGCATATCCGAATGCACCACAACGCCTCGCCGACCCGCGCGCGGCAGATATCGATCTGGTGATCCTGCGCGAGTCCACCGAAGGGCTGTTTTATTCGGCCGCGGTACACGGTCGCAGCGAAGTCATTAATGACAGCGAGGTACGCGACGTACTGCGTATTACACGGGCAACCAGCGAAAAATTGCACCGCTTCGGCTTCGAGCTGGCGCGCAAGCGCAAGGCGCGTGGCAGCCGTGGCAAACTGACCTGCGTCGACAAGGCCAATGTATTCACCTCGATGGCTTTTTTCCGCAAGATTTACGACGAGATCGCGCCTGCTTATAGCGATATCGAGCGCGACTATAACTACGTCGATGCGCAGGCGCTGGACCTGATTCGTCGCCCCTGGGAATTCGACGTGCTGGTTACCGAGAATATGTTCGGCGACATACTCTCCGACCTTGCCGGCGGCCTGGTCGGTGGCATGGGCATGGCCGCCTGTGCCGAAATCGGCGATGAAACCGGGTTGTTCCAGCCGGCGCATGGCAGCGCTCCCGACATCATGGGCCAGGACCGGGCGAACCCCTTGGCGGCAATTCTCAGCGCCGCGCTTATGCTGGAATATCTGTCCGAAAAATGCGGCCAGCCGTCGCTACTTGCAGCGGCGCGAGGCATAGAGAACGCGGTAGAACGCGGGTTTGCAGAAAATCGCCTGCGCCCGATGGAATTTGGCGGCGACATGGGAACCACCGCAGTCACTGACGAAATCTTGCTACTACTGCAAACCGTTTAGCTTATTTTTTCATCAATACAGGAGAAAACTATGTTCGTCGTACTGGTTCAATTCAACATCAAAGCGGAACATCTGGATGCCTTCGTCGAGCGCGTCGAACAGCAGGCCAATGATTCGCTGACCTTCGAAGACGAGTGCCATCAATTCGATGTCAGCCTGTCCAACGACGACCCCAACCTGGTTCTGCTCTACGAGATTTATAGCGACAGGGAAGCCTTCGATGCCCACCTCGACTCGGCTCATTTTCGTGACTTCAATGCCAAGGTGACACCCTGGGTGGAAAGCAAGACGCTGACTACCTACGAAAAACGCTAAACCAGTCTGTGAAGCTGCAGCTATTCTCGCCTTCGCCTTCTGGATAAAAATTTCAGTTCGCGTAAGGTAAAGCGCTTGTTAAATCTGATGACCGGGAATAAATAAATGAAGGCAATCACGCTGAAGGCATTCGGTGGAACCGAAAACATGCAATTAGCCGAGGTGGAAACGCCCAGCCCCACAGACGATCAAATCTTGATCCGGGTGCATGCCACTTCGGTCAATCGTCCCGACGTAATCCAGCGCCAGGGTAACTACCCGCCGCCGCCGGGTGACTCGGAAATACTCGGTCTCGAAGTTGCCGGGATAGTCGAATCGGCAGGCGAGAAATGCAGCCGTTTCAAAGCCGGTGATCGCGTGTTCGCGCTGGTCGGCGGCGGTGGATACGCCGAGTACGCTCTCGCGCTGGAAGGACATTGCATGGCAATACCGGAGTCGCTCAGCTTCGAACAGGCCGCCTGTATCTGTGAAACCTATATCACCGCTTACCTGAATCTGTTCCTGCTGGGCGAAGTACAGGGCAAAGATTCGGTCTTAATCCACGGCGGCGGCGGTGGTGTCGCCACCGCAGCGATACAGCTGTGCAAGGCACTGACCCCCGCAACCGAAGTCATAGTGACCGCCTCCAGCGGCAAAATCGAACGCGTCGGCAAGCAGGGTGCCGACCATGTGATCGACTATAAAACCGAGGATTTTGCCGAG
>CAXBMV010000219.1:0-5792 GCA_963976575.1 uncultured Gammaproteobacteria bacterium
TCGCTCAATGAGGACGATTGTTATTCGTTCAATGAATTTCTGGAATTCTACGGATATCGCCAGGCCAACCGAAAGTAAAAGTATCCGAGCTCCGTTCCGTGTGTAAATGGCAGCTTCTGATGGTTTAATTCTGCGTATAGATTTCCCGGACCCGACGAAAAAAAAGCGGGCAGCTAAAACTTTGGAAAAATTTCCGAATGTGGTAACTTCGACTTTCGATACTTGATGTATGACCCGTCCCGGCTCGATTGCTTTGGAATTTCGCTAGTGTGACGCTCGTCATTGTTCAATGCGATAAAATTGCTAAGCTTGTGGGCTAGTAGATCTAGACGCGGTGGCCGATTTCCGCCGCGGCTTTGTCTGGCAACAATAACAATAAAGACATAACCGGAGTAGCTTGGATATTTTGACCACCCATTCGCTATACGCGATCGGTAAAGACCCTGTTTCCGCAGATCAACCCTGTGGCGAAAATTTTCGTTACGAGGCAGATTTCGAACAGCTCGAAGCAGAGCTGGCAAAACAGGAGTCGTTGAATGCCGAAACCGTCGACTGGAATGTTGTTGTCGATCTGTCCTCCCGCATTATAAAAAATTCCTCCAAGGACCTGCTGGTTGCTGCATACCTGTGTAACGGTTTATTGATCAAGGAAGGCTATCTTGGTCTCGCTGTTGGTTTGACCATACTGGGTGACATGGTTGAGCAGCACTGGGATTGCCTGTTTCCGCCGGCGAAACGCATGCGCGCTCGCGCCACTGCGTTCAGTTGGCTCGCCGAAAAAGCCGCCATCCAGCTGGCTGCTAACCTGCCCACAGCGGCTGATGCCGATGCCGTTATCGCTGCCGCCGATCAGTTAAAGCAACTCGACAATGCGCTGGTGGAGAAAATGGGTGACCAGGCGCCGATGCTAACCGAGCTGTCTACACCACTGAAGAGTTACCGGCAAAGCGCCGAGGCGGAAGCGGCGAAACAGCAAAAAGCCGCGGAGCCTGTGCCAGCGGCCGAGACAAGTCCAGCGCAGGCAAGCGCGGAAGCGACGCCGCCAGCACCGGTCGAAATCGCCGATAGTGGTGCAGCACCGGCACCAGCGCCCGTTGCGGCAAAACCCAAAGCGGCAGCCCCCGTGGTAGCCGATGCCGCAGGCCTCGAATCCGATGCCGACAGTAAAAAGCTATTACGCCAGTTGCAATCCACTATTCGTGATGTCGCTGCCTTCTGGCTGGCGCAGAAACTCTCCGACAGCAGGGCTTATAGACTGGCCAGACAATCCGTATGGATGGTGATCGATGCGGCGCCACCGGATAATAACGGGGTAACCCAGATCAACCCGCCCGCGCCCGAACGACTCAAGTATTTCGAGGCGCAACAGGAAAAAGGCGATGCCGCGGCGTTGGTCGCGGAACTGGAAAAAACTCTGGCGCGCTCTCCCTTCTGGATCGATGGTCACTGCCAGGTAGTGAAAAGCCTGCGCTCGCTGGGCGCTGAATACGATGCCGCGGTACAGGGCGTGATCCGCGAATTAAATAATTTTCTTTCACGATTGCCGGAAGTGGCGAGCCTGTCATTTTCCGACGAGAGCCCGTTTGCCAGCGATCAAACGCGCATGTGGCTGGATGCAGAAGTATTGAACCAGGGTAGTGATGGCGCGCCCGCGGCAAGCGCGGATAGCTCAGCCGGCGACCCCTGGGGCCTGGCGTTGGCCGAGGCCAGGCAACTGGCCGCCGGTGGTGACAACGACAAGGCGCTGGCGATCATGAATCAGGGCCTGGCCGGCGCAACGCAAATGCGCGATCAGGTTTACTGGCGTTGCGCGCTGGCGGAACTGCTATTGCTTACCGGTGGTGCTGAGGCTGCAGCCGGTATGCTGGAAACCATCAGCCAACAGGCGATCGCCCGGCAAATGGCCGAATGGGAACCACAGTTGCTGGCCAAAACCTATGGCTTGTTGTTCCAGGCTTATGAAAAGCTGCGAAAGACAAAGAAAGACGACAAATCTCTACAGGAAAAAACTGCCCAGGCTTTCGAACAGCTGTGCTGGTTTGATCCGATAACCGCTTTATCCGTGAAAGGAGGATAGTATGGCTGAAGGTTCCGTAGCGCCCAAAGAGCGCGTAAACATTGTTTACAAATCAAACACAGGTGATCAATCGGAAGACGTTGAATTGCCGCTCAAATTGTTGGTGCTCGGTGATTTTACCGGCAAGCCCAGCGAGGTCACGGTGGAAGATCGGGATCCGATCAATATCAACAAAGACAACTTCGACAATGTCATGACCGGTCTGAATATTTCGATGGATTTGAATGTGGCTAACACGCTCGCCGAAGGCGAAGAGGAAATGCCGGTCCATCTCGACATCAAGTCGATGAAAGATTTATCGCCGGACAATATTGCGCAGCAGGTACCCGAGTTGCAAAAAATGCTGGAAATGCGCAAGGCGCTACTCGCGCTGAAAGGCCCTCTCGGCAACGTGCCTACCTTTCGCAAGGCGATACAGAATATCTTGAACGACGATACTTCGCGCGCTCAAATCATGAAAGAACTCGGTCTAGACGACTAGCTAACGAATACAGGTGATTGAAATGGCAGAAGAAAAGCAAGAGTCGCAACAGGCTGCAGCACAGGAAGGTGGTTCGCTGATCGATCAGATCATGCAGGAAACCCGCCTGAAACCGGCCGACGAAGGCTACGAAACGGCGAAGCAGGGTATCCAGGCCTTTATCGGAGATCTACTTACGCCGCAGCGCAAGGGTGACAAGGTTGAGCAAAAAGTCGCCGATGAAATGATCAAGGAAATCGATCATCGCATCAGTCAGCAGGTCGACGAAATTATCCATCACAAGGATTTTCAGAAAATCGAATCCACCTGGCGTGGTTTGAAAATGCTGGTGGATCGTACCGATTTTCGCGAAAACATAAAAATGGAAATGATCAGCGTGTCCAAGGAAGAGTTGCTGGAAGATTTCGAAGATGCGCCCGACGTAACCAAGTCCGGCCTTTACAAGCACGCTTACTCGGCTGAGTACGGTCAGTTTGGTGGCCAGCCCTATGGTTCGATTATCTCCGACTACCAGTTCGGTCCGGGAGCTCAGGATATCAAGCTGCTGGGTCAGGTAGCGAGTGTTAGCGCGATGTCGCATGCACCGTTTATCGCCGGCGCCGGCGCCGAGTTTTTCGGTCTGGATAGCTTCGATGGCATGCCCAACCTGAAAGACCTGGAGTCGATTTTCGAAGGTCCTCAATACGCCAAGTGGCAATCCTTCCGTGAATCCGACGATTCGCGCAATGTCGGCCTGGCGATGCCGCGTTTTCTACTGCGTCAGCCTTATGGCGAAGATAACCCGAGCAAGACTTTCAATTATCAGGAATCTGTGGAAGGTTCCAAGGAGAAATTTCTCTGGGGCAATTCCTCTTTTGCCTTTGCTTCCAACCTGACGCGCAGTTACGCCAAGTACCGCTGGTGTCCGAATGTTATCGGTCCGCAAAGCGGCGGCGTGGTCGAAGACTTGCCGATGCACAAGTACGAAGAAAATGGTGAAACCAAGACCATGGCGCCGGTAGAAACCAAGCTCTCCGATCGTCGCGAGTTTGAATTGTCGGAACAGGGTTTCATGGGATTAACAGTGCGCAAGGGGACCGATAACGCGACTTTCTTCTCGGCCAATTCGCCGCAAAAAGTAAAGTACTTTGGTAACGATCCGGAAGCCAAGCAGGCGGAAACCAACTTCAAGCTGGGCACCGAACTGCCTTACCTGTTCGTCGTCAATCGATTGGCGCATTACATCAAGGTATTGCAGCGCGAAAACATCGGTAGCTGGAAAACCCGCAGCGAGTTGCAGTCCGAATTGCAGAAATGGATACGCCAGTATGTCGCCGACCAGGATAACCCGCCCGCCGCGGTGCGCAGCAAGCGTCCGTTGCGCGAGGCCAATATCGAGGTGACCGAGGATCCGGGTAACCCGGGCTGGTTCCGCGTCGACATGTCTGTGCGCCCGCATTTCAAATACATGGGCTCGAGCTTTACCCTGTCGCTGGCCGGCCGCCTCGATAAATCCTGAGAAACGAGGCGACTATGAAAGCAAACCTCCAGGGACTGATTGCAAGGTTAAACCCCTATTGCACCAGGGCTCTGGAAGGTGCTTCCGGTGTCTGTGTCAACCGCTCTCACTATGAGGTTTCGGTAGAGCATTTGCTGCTGCAATTGCTCGAGGATGCGCAATCCGACGTGCCGCTGCTACTGGCGCATTTTGAAATCGATGCGGTGCATTGGAAAACGCAGTTGCAACAGGAACTGGAAGGTTTGAAGAATGGCAATCCAGGAAAACCAGTGTTTGCGCCCTCATTGCTGAATCTGATCGAAGATGCCTGGATAGTATCCTCGGTACATCTCGGACAAAGCCAGATTCGCTCGGCGGCCTTGCTGGCGGCGCTGGCGGATAACCCGCTGCGCTATGGCGGCGGCTTCCTCGATTCGCTGGACAAGCTGTCGATGCAGGAAATTGCCAACCAGTTCGACAGCCTCGTCGAAGTGTCCAATGAACAATCGTCGGCGCCGGGCAGTAGCGCCTCTGCCGCGTCTCCCGGCGGTGGTTCCGCGCTGCAGAAATTCACCACCAATTTTACCCAGAAGGCACGCGACGGCGAGATAGATCCGGTGTTCGGGCGCGATCGCGAAATCCGTCAGATGATCGATATACTCGGACGGCGTCGTAAAAATAACCCGATTGCTGTCGGCGATGCCGGTGTCGGCAAAACCGCTGTGATCGAAGGCCTGGCGTTGAAGGTAGCCGAAGGTGACGTGCCGGAAATCATCAAGGGTGTCGAAATCGTCGAGCTGGACCTCGGTGCGCTACAGGCCGGTGCCAGCGTCAAGGGCGAATTCGAGAACCGCCTGAACGCGGTCATCAATGAAATCAAGGCTTCGGAAAAACCAATCATCCTGTTTATCGACGAGGCGCATACCTTGATCGGTGCCGGTGGTGCGGCGGGAACCGGTGATGCCGCTAACCTGCTCAAGCCGGCGCTGGCGCGAGGCGAGTTGCGCACCATCGCGGCGACTACCTGGTCTGAGTATAAAAAGTATTTCGAGAAAGACCCTGCGCTGGCGCGGCGCTTCCAGCTGGTCAAGCTGGACGAACCCTCGGTGGAAAATACTGCGGTGATCCTGCGTGGTCTGCGCAGCGTTTACGAAAAAGCACACAATGTTTATATCCGCGATTCGGCGATAGTGGCTACCGCGGCCATGTCGGCGCGTTATATCACCGGCCGGCAATTGCCGGACAAGGCCGTGGATACGCTGGATACCGCCTGTTCGCGGGTGAATATCAGCCTGTCGACCAAACCACCAGCGATCGAAGATCTGGAGCGCAGCACGCAAATCATGACGCGCGAGAAAACCGCGCTGGAAAGAGACATCAAGACCGGGCGCGCGCATAACAATGATCGCCTCGATGAATTGAACAGCGAAATCGAAGCCAACAACAAAAAACTCGAGTCCGAAATCAAGGACTGGCAGGCGCAAAAATTACTGGTCGACAAGGTCATCGAGTTGCGTGGCCAGTCAGACGAGGGCAAGGCAAAAGACGGGGAGTTATCCACCGCTATCGCCGAGCTGGAAAAATTTCAACAGGGCAAGAGCAAGATATCTTACGAAGTCACCGCCGAGGTTGTTGCCGACGTGATTTCCGACTGGACCGGCGTGCCGGTGGGCAATATCGTCAAGGACGAAGCCGCCGCGCTGCTCAATTTCAACGAGAGCCTGAAAGGCTGGGTGAAAGGTCAGGACCACGCCATC
>CAXBMV010000220.1:0-5768 GCA_963976575.1 uncultured Gammaproteobacteria bacterium
TTCTGCCCATGGCCAGCGGTATCGAGAAAGGCGGTACCACGCGCTTCGCCGAGGACAGGCGCATCGTCTGGAACGACCGCTTCATCGACCCACCCGGTGAAGCCAAATCGGATCACTGGTTCTGGATAGAACTGGGCAAGAAGTTTGGCTTCGACGATGTGCTCAAGGAAGAATACAAAGAACCACGCAAACTATGGGACGAGGTATTGGTGGCATCCACCCCGGAACTCAGCGAAGCCAGTACGCAACGCCTCACCAGAGCGCCCAATCGCACCGTCAGACTGCCTTACCACGACCCCGATCAGGGCGGACTGGACCCGGTGTACATCACCCAGAATCAGGCATTGATGCCGCAAACCGAACTGGCCTATCCGACAGCCAGCGGCAGGCTGGAATTTTACAGCAATGCCATGGAAGCAAAGTTCAACGCCATGGGTCTGTCGGCACTGCCCGAGTTTTATAGCGAGGCCGAACAATTGATCGATCTGCCACATATCGAATACGCCACAGAACAAATGGTTTCGACTTTTTTCTCCAGCGAAACGCTGGTTTACCCGGGAAAAATTGTCGATACGCCACGCCAGGCAGACGCACAATTCGACACCGAATTGCTCAGTGGCCGCCCGCCGGCGCCGCATTTTCATTCCTGGACGCACAACTTCTGGCAGGCGCAGGAAATGTGGCCCGAACTTTATTGTCAGATTCATCCGCACAAGGCCGGGAAACTGGGTGTGGCTGATGGGGATAAATTGACCATCAAAACCGCGAATGGCGAAATCAGTGCGCGCGCCTGGCTGCACAGCGGCATACGTCCGAGCAGCGTGTTTATCCCGATAGGCTGGGATGAGCAACAGCCTTACCATCCCTCATCCAGCGTGAATCATTTAACCGGCATGAAGCTGGACCCGATATCCCAGCAGGCCAATCTGAAAACGCACCTGTGCAAGGTGAGCAAAGCCAGCTAAAAAATACTCGCGCCAGGCACCGGGCGGGGCAGCTCCGTTCCGCCAGGCTGATCCACGCACTTAGCATTTTAAAAGTGAAGTTTATGCCGCGTATTTGTCATGCCGCATAGTGCTGCATTTGAGTATCCGTTAAACTGGCGCAGAAGCAGCCTGCCCACACTGGCGAATTCCCGTTAGTATTGGCGACCATTTAAACCAACAGACCATTTAATATCTGCAATTCACGCCATCAACAGCAGGGGATAATGACGCAATTTTTCGTACTTTTGCTTGGATTCCTGTTGTCATTCAACAGCTATGCGCAACAAACGCCGAACGTTGCCGCCGCATCCAGCCTGCAATTCGTGCTGCCGGAAATCGTCGCTGCGTTCCAGCGTGAAAGCGGTCGGCTAGTGCGTATCACCTATGGTTCATCCGGTAACCTCGGGCGACAGATAGCGCAGGGTGCGCCATTCGAATTATTCCTATCGGCCGATGCATTCTATGTTGAAAATTTAGTCGAGAAAGGATTCACCATCGATTCCGCTCAAGTATACGCACTGGGCAGTATTGCTGTGATTGTAGCCAAAAGCAGTAACATAAAACTCAGCGAGAACCTGTCGGAAATTGGCATGGCAATGGAGCAGGGTAAGCTGACCCACTTCGCCATCGCCAATCCGGAGCATGCACCTTACGGCCGCGCAGCGCGCGAAGCGCTGCAGTCTTATGGCCTGTGGGAATCCCTGCAAGCCCGGCTCCTGCGCGGTGAGAACGCATCACAGGCAACGCAGTTTGCCGTTAGCGGCGCGAGTGCAGGCGGAATCGTTCCCTATACACTTGCGTTGTCGCCAGTGATTAGCCGGGTCAGCGACGTGATGCTTATTCCGCAGTCGCGACATCAACCCATTCGCCAGTACATGGTTTTGTTAACCGACGCGGGAGAAGTCGCGCATCAGTTTTTCGAGTTTCTCGGAGGCGCCGAATCGCAAGCAATTTTCAGACGCAATGGCTATGAAATTCCTGACCGCTAATCCCGTCACCTCAACAGAGCGCTGAACGTGGACACGACTGCTTTAGCCCTCTCCCTGAACCTGGCCATGTGGACCTGCCTGATCTTACTTCCACTGGCTATTTTTGTCGGGCGCCTGCTTGCCTGGAAACAGTTTCCGGGAAAATCCCTGGTAGAAGCCCTGATCGCGCTGCCGCTGGTATTACCGCCAACCGTACTGGGTTTTTATTTACTCGAAGGTATGGGCACAGGATCGACGCTGGGCCAGTTTTATCACGCATTAAGCGGGCGTCACCTGGTTTTCACTTTCGATGGTTTGCTTCTCGCATCGGTGATCTTCAACCTTCCGTTTGCCATTCAACCCATGCAACGCGCCTTCGAGGCAATACCCGTTAATATCAGAGAAAGTGCCTGGTGTTGCGGCTTGTCCAGGCTTCAGGCTTTACGTCGAATCGAGCTGCCGCTGGCCTGGCCGGGGGTAGCATCGGCACTGGCACTAACCTTCGCGCATACACTCGGTGAATTCGGCGTCGTGTTAATGGTCGGGGGAAACATCGAAGGAGAGACCAAGACCATAGCCATTTCCATTTATGATCGGGTGCAGGCTTTCGACAACCATACCGCAGCTACCATGTCGGCCTTTCTGCTGCTTTTCTCGCTAGTGGCCATTGCGCTGGTTTATCGACTCTCGCACAAGCATAAGCCTTATGAACGATAGTGGTTTAAAACTGAAAATTTACCAGCAGCAGCCGGTCCACCTGGATGTGGAAATCGAATGCCGTGCCGGAGAATTGCTCGCCCTGGTAGGGCCCTCGGGTAGCGGGAAAACAACTATTTTGCGCACCATCGCGGGTTTGCAGCTACCCGATTCAGGCCATATTCACTACGACGAGGAAGTCTGGCTGGATCGTCAACGCGGCATTAATGAGTCGACTCAAAATCGCCACATCGGTTTTGTTTTTCAGGATTACGCATTATTTCCTCACCTGACCGCATTGCAAAATGTCACTACTGCCCTCGGCGATCTCGCGCCTGGACTGCGCGCTGCGGAGGCGCATAAATGGCTCAAAATAGTGAATCTGAAAGGTCTTGAACAACGACTGCCTGCGGATCTTTCCGGCGGACAGCGCCAACGCGTTGCACTGGCACGGGCACTCGCCAGAAGACCAAAAATATTATTGCTGGATGAACCCTTCTCCGCGGTGGATACAGTGACGCGCAAAAAGCTGCGACAGGAACTGGCCATACTTCGGCGCAGCATCAAAATTCCGATACTACTGGTTACCCACGACCTCGACGAGGCAGCCATGCTGGCAGACAGGTTGTACGTACTGCACAAGGGACAGACCCTGCAGAACGGCAAGCCGGACGAGGTCCTGCGCTACCCAGACAATGCCCTGGTGGCGCGACTAATGGACCACAGTAATATTTTTTCGGCAACGGTAGAGGGGCATTATCCGCAACAGGGCATATCCCGGATAAACTGGTATGGCTTGTTGCTGGAGCTCGAGTTGAATGAAAAATTCGCGGTCGGAACTTCGGTCGACTGGGTAATCCACCCGGCGCATATGATTATGCATCGTCGTGACAGACCATCTCGAGGCGAACGCGAAAACCCGGTACACGGCGAGGTCAAGGAACTGGTTTTCCTGGGTGAAACCGCGGTCGTAAGATTAGAACTGAAGCAAGGTGACGCAAACATTTTGAACTTCAGCCTGAGCAGCCATAGCGCCAGGCGAAATAATCTTTGCGTGGGCGCCCCTGCCAGCGTTTCCCTGTTGGCCGAGGGCATACACTTAATGGCGCAAAAAGTAACTGGTGATTGAGCGCTGTACAGGCTTTGAGCTGTGTTGATTGATTAACTATGACCGCGCCTTTGCGAATGCTGCTAAAGAGGATTGTGCTGGCGCCCTGGACAGATAATTATAGATTCATACAGCCTGATGGATGCTGCCGGCAGCACTATGCTGCGCTGCCGGCATTATCCCTTCTCTAGTTGAACTAACTATTATTCGAAATTGAAAACGTCGGGTCTCGCGTCCGCGATAAAACCGTCCTTGTTGGGCATGTTGATTTTTGCCAGGTTTTTCGCACTCAAACTGGAAGACTTATCGAAAATATTGGCCTCCCCGAGTACGTAAGCGACAACCGCGTATACTTCATCGTTGCTCAAAGATCCCGGCGCGTTGAAAGGCATTGCCCGTTTCACATAATCAAACACGGTAGATGCATAAGGCCAGTAACTCTCCACTGTTTTATTCGGCTTGCCGCTGGCCAGCGAACCTCTGCCCCCGATTAACGCACTCGCACCGGTGGCTTTAATGCCGAGAAGATCGACACCGTGGCAGGCTGCACACCTGGCCAGATAGACCTGCTTGCCTGTCGTGTAGTTACCGCTTCCGCTGGGCAGACCACGGCCGTCCGGCATGGCGTCGATGTCCAGCATTGCGATGTCTGCCGCCGAGGCCGGGCTACCGAAGTTATACGGCCCCCCGTATCCAGAGGCGGCTGCAGTCGATGCAAACGTCATTAATGCAGCAGTCAACAACCCTGCCATGAGACCACTCAACCGGTTAATATTTGTGTACATTACTAACACCTCCATCAGCTGCAACTTCCCAGCTTTGAATCGCATTCAAGTGATAAATCGAACCGTAGGTACCACCATCGAGACCGCGCTTGTCGACAAGCTGTTTGATGGTTGGCTGCACGTAACCGGTTTCATCCTGACATCGACTTTGCAATATTGCCGGCTTTCCATCCCAGCGCCAGGGGAAGCGGAATCGGGTATGACACTTGGGCAATACCGGCGCCTGTAGTTCAGCAAGATTCCAGTTAGCACCACCGTCGGTGGATACCTCGACCCGTTTTATACTTCCGCGCCCAGACCAGGCGAGGCCGCTGATCTCGTAGAAACCGGATCCGGGTAATTTCATTTCACCCGATGGAAAGGTGATGACGGACTTGGCTTCCATCATGAAGGAGAATTGACGCGCCTTGCCACCGTTCAACAAATCGGTGTACTTCGAGGTTTCTTCGCGAGTCATAAACGGCTTGTCGCTTATTTCCAGACGCCTTAACCACTTGATGTGCGTATTGCCTTCGAAGCCGGGCAACACCAGGCGCAATGGGTAGCCTTGTTCCGGCCTGATCGCCTCACCGTTTTGCGCATACACCAGTATCGCGTCGTCCCAGGCCTTGTCCAAAGGCACGCTGCGTGTCATTACCGCGGCATCGGCACCTTCGGCCAGTATCCATGCAGCACCATCCTGCACGCCGACTTCACGCAATATGGTGGACAGCGGAACACCAGTCCATTCGCTGGTACTGGTCAGGCCATGCGTTCCCTGAACCGTCTTCAAGGTAGGCTTGCGCCATTCGGTAAGCCCGTTACCCGAGCACTCGATGAAGTGAAATTTAGATACCGAGGGAAATCTTTTCAGATCGGCCATGCTGTACTTTTTTGCCCCATCGACCATCCCATGTACCACCAGGGAATGCTTGTCCGGGTCTATGTTGGGGATACCGCCATGGTGTCTTTCGAAATGTAATCCCGAGGGTGTGACTATGCCGTTGCTGCTATCGAGGGGCGTCATGGTCCAGGAGGATTCCTTGGTTGCCGTTGGAAAACGCCAACGTGCTTCATCCTCAAACTGGGAACGCGAGCCATAACCACCATCGTCGTTGGTGAGCCTGCCCTGCACCTTGGTTGGGTCATCCTGAACAGGATAATCTTTTGCACCGGCTGGCACTGCAGCATGGGCGGCACTGCCAACTACCAACGCGGTAGCGCCTGTTGCTGTCGCTGCTAAAAA
>CAXBMV010000221.1:0-5766 GCA_963976575.1 uncultured Gammaproteobacteria bacterium
ATAACGATTAACATACCCAGCGTCGGACGCATCCCGAATGGCGCCAGTATCGAACGCGAAATCGCCAATCCTTTCGCCAGTGGCGACAAGGTTACGCTGCATCTTAAGCGCGCCGACTTCACCACCGCCAAGCGTCTCGCCGACACGATTAACCAGGTACTCGGACCGAACAACGCGCACGCCAAGGATAGCGTTACCGTGGCAATCAATGCACCCAGCGATGTTTCGCAGCGCGTCGGATTTGTTTCCTTCATCGAAAACCTGGAGTTCCAACCGGGAGAGGCGGCGGCAAAGGTCATTATTAATTCACGCTCGGGCACCGTGGTGATAGGTAACCATGTGAAGGTTTACTCGGCCGCGGTATCCCACGGCAGCATGACCGTGACTATCACCAATACCACTGACGTGGATCAACCGCCGGCATTTAGCGGTGGTGAAACCGCGCAGAATGTACAGTCGGATATCGAAGTCACCGCCGAAGACAAGCGCATGTTCCGCTTTCCCGAAGGAGTTACCTTGAGCGAAATAGTTCGCGCGGTTAACCAGGTGGGTGCCTCTCCGGGCGACCTGGTGGCGATACTCGAATCATTGAAGCAGGTTGGCGCGCTGAGCGCGGAACTGATTGTCATCTAGAGCGCCCCATGTCTATTTCCAACAATCCCGATTTTTACCTTAACTTTCAACAGTTTGACGACCTGCGCCTGCAGGCACGCGAGCAGTCTGGCGAGGCCGCGCAGACGGTGGCGCAGCAATTCGAAGGCTTGTTTGTGCAACAAATGCTGGCGGCCATGCGCTCGGCTTCCAAAGTCGATTCAGAGCAGAACAGTTCCTATGTCGAGTTTTACCAGGAAATGCACGACAAGCAGCTGGCGCAGACCATGTCGAAGCAGGGTTACCTCGGGGTTGCTCAATTGATCCTGCAGAATATGCCGGGTGGCGAAGCAGTTCCGACGCCCGAACAGTCAGCGCCGCAACTGGATCAGCAACGTCTGCAAAGCAGGTTTACTCCCGCTGTTGCTCTCGCATTGAACAGCGCAACGCGGCCGCCGGTTGCCGCTATGCCGGTCCACCTTCAGGTTCACGCCAGTGAGGAATCGAAAGCGACAGTGTTAGAGGAAGCTTCTTTGGTGCGCCTGAACCGGGTGATGGATGATGATTTTGCCGAGGTTGGCTTGCGTCAACAGAATGAAACCCGCTGGTCTCAGCCACAGGCCTTCGTCGCCGATATCTGGCCACAGGCACAACAGGCCGGAGAGCGGCTTGGTGTCAATCCAGCCCTGTTGGTAGCGCAGTCGGCGCTGGAAACCGGCTGGGGAAAACACACCATGAAACTGGCCGATGGCAGCAGCAGTTTTAACCTGTTCGGCATCAAGGCCGGGGCAGACTGGGATGCCGCTGTGGTAACCAGATCATCGCTGGAATATCGCGACGGCGCGCTCAATAGTGAAGTATCAGCCTTTCGTGCCTATTCCTCTCCAGCCGAGAGCCTCGCCGACTATGCCGAATTTATCGAATCGAGCCCGAGATACAACGCTGCGCTAAAGGCGGGTGTTGATGATCGTGGCTACATAGAAACCATCCATCGCGCCGGATATGCCACCGACCCCGACTATGCCGACAAGGTAATGGCGATTTTGCAGGGTGAAACCCTGCAAGTTTCTCTCGCTAACCTGGAACCAGGAGACAAATCTTATGGCTGATATGCTCAATACCGCGATCAGTGGCCTGCTCACCTTTCAGCGTGCGCTGGCTACCACCAGTAATAACATCGCCAATGTGAATACGCCTGGCTATAGCCGGCAGACGGTCGATATTGGTACTAACCTGCCTTCTTATAGCAACGGGAACTTCTATGGGGCCGGGGTACGCGTTCAGGGAATAGATCGTGCCTACGACCAGTTTCTCACCAGCGAGGTGCGCGATACCACCTCGGTACACGCGCGCCTCGATATTTTCAGCGAGCTGGCGTCGCATATCGACGATGTGCTGGCCGACCCCCAGGGTGGTATTTCGCCGACTCTGCGCCAGTTTTTCGAATCCCTTCAGGATGTTTCCGACGATCCGGCTTCGAGCACCGCACGCTATGCACTGCTTAGTTCGGCCGGAACCCTGGCGAGCCGCTTTCAAAGCATCGACAATCGACTGGAAGAGTTGCAACAAAATACCACTGGTCAATTGACCAATGTGGTCGACGAAATCAATTCACTGGCGATAGCCATACGCGACGTCAATCAGGCCCTGAATGACAGCGGCGCCTTTGTCAGTGGTGGTCAGCAAGCGGCAGACCTGCTCGATAAACGCGATGCATTGCTGGATGAACTGGCCTCGAAAGTCGATATTAACGTGGTCGAAGAGGATGATAACCAAATGTCGATTTTCATCGGCAATGGCCAGACCATACTCACCGGCACCGAGGTTTTTTCGTTGAGCGCACAGGCCGATGCCAACGACCCGACCCGTGATGTCATCGTCTATAACGGCTTGATAACCGTCTACGACATCAGCTCACATCTCGGCGGAGGTGAAGTCGGAGGATTGCTCGATTTTCGCGACAACGTACTCAACCCGACACGAAACGCGTTGGGTCGTTCCGCCATAGGGATCGCCGAGGCATTCAATGCGCAAATGGGCGATGGCATGGATTTAAATGGAAATCTGGGTACAGACCTGTTTGCTTACACCGGTCCGCAGACCACAGCCTTTGCTACCAACGCCGGCACTGCGACCGTCTCTACCCAGGTTAGCGATATAAGCGCGATGACGACCGATGATTACCAGCTGGCATTCGACGGTGCCAACTGGACTTTGACTTCGGATAGCGGTAGCAGCGCAAGCGTTGCCAATGGCGCGCCGGCGACGCTGGTGTTCGAGGGGCTTACGCTGACGATTAATGGTGCCACTGCGGTTGCCGGCGATCAGTTCAGCCTGAACCCAAGCCGTGCCGGTGCTGGCAGCCTGCAGGTGCTGATCGACGACCCGAACGAGATAGCTGCGGCTCTGCCGATTCGCAGTAGCGCCTCGCTGGACAACCTCGGCAACGCCGCCATCAGTGCCGGCATAGTCACCGACTCCAGCAATGCTAACCTGCTGGTTCCGGCAAATTTTACTTTCGATAACCCCGCTACCAGCTTTCGCTCTGATGTCGATGTCGTGGTGGGCGGCACAACCTATGCCGCGGGGGCAGCCGTTCCCTATAGTAATAACATGGTGGTCGATGCGAATGGCTGGCAAGTCAGCCTGAGTGGGGTACCGCAGCCAAACGATTTGCTCAGCGTGCAATCCAATGTCGGTGGTCGTGGCGATAACCGCAATATGCTTAACCTCGCCAATCTGCAATCCAGAGGCCTGTTCGACGGTGGCAATGCCAGTTTCCAGGAAGACTATGGAACCCTGGTCGGTTACGTTGGCTCGCAAACCCTGGCCGCCGGACTTGAGCGGGATGCGCAGCAATCGCTGCTTTTTCAGGCGATAGATCGAAAAACTTCTAAAGCTTCTGTCAATCTGGACGAAGAAGCTGCTGACCTGATTCGTTTTCAACAGGCCTACGAAGCGACCGCACGTATTATCACGACCGCGCAGACCATGTTCGATACGATACTCAACAGCATAAGGTAGTCATGAGAATTTCAACCCGGCAGATTTATACCCAGGGCGTCGAAGCCTTCCATCAGCAACAGGTGAAGCTGGCAAAGTTGCAACAGCAAATTTCCACCGGTGTGCGCCTGAGCAAGCCTTCCGATGACCCCGCAGCCTCGTCGAAGATACTGGAGATGGAACAGAGCATTTCGGTGAACCTGCAATACCAGGAAAATATCAACCTCGCCGAGCCGCGCCTCGCTCTACAGGACAGTATTCTGGCGAGCTATGACAACCTGCTTATCCGTGTACGCGAACTGGCAATCCAGGGCAATAACGCACCGATGGACCAGGTGTCGCGTGATGCAATCGCTGCGGAGTTGGACGAACGCGTCAACGAACTGCTTTCTCTGGCCAATACCACCGATGCCAACGGCGACTACCTGTTCGCCGGTTACCAGAACAGCAATGCACCATTTACGCAGACGCTGACCGGTTCGATCAGCCACGTCAATTTCACCGGTGACGACGGTGTGCGTTCCATACAGATAGACGAGGGTCGCCAGATCGAAGTAGATATCCCCGGGCAACGCATCTTCATGCAGGTGGCTTCGAGCCAGGCATTGCGCGAAAGCGCCGCGCTGGCTAATACAGGGACAGGGGTGTTGGCACCGGCCAGCGTGGTCGACAGTACCCAGTTTGTCGCAGGCGATTACGAAATCCGCTTTACTGCGCCCGGCATCTATGACGTGTTTGATGTCACCGGCGGGGTCAACATAGTCACCGGCGCCACCTATAGCGATAGTCAGGATATTAATTTTCAGGGTATACGCACTTCGATCACAGGCGTTCCGACAGCTGGCGATGTATTCACCATCAGCAGCGGGCAGTTCGAAGACGTGTTCTCTATTGTCTCAAAGCTGTCGGAAACGCTGAAGTCGGGAGCCAGTGATGCGGTCAGGGCCGCCAATATCGAACAATCCCTGGGCGATCTGGACAATGCTTTCAATAACTCGCTCGATGCCCGCACCATCATTGGTGGCCGGCTTAACGCGCTGCAGAGTCAGCGTGAAGAGAACGAGGCGCAGGTGTTGGGCACGCAATCCAGTCTCGGCAAGTTGCGCGATACCGATCTTGCTGAAGCGATTAGCCAGCTCAGTCTGGAACAGACCACACTGGATGCGGCGCAGGCCGTGTTCGCACGCATTACCAGTTCTTCGCTGTTTAATTTCCTCAAATAAACTTATTTACCTAAAGTTTTTTTTGTTCCGGCCGCTACACCTCCTGAGCGGGGAATTCACACAGGGTGAATGACTCGAAACTTTAAGTCGACGCTTGTTGAAGCGTGAATTTAGGAGAGAGAAATGCCTCAAATTATCAATACCAACATTGCGTCGTTAACGGCGCAGCGAAACCTCAACGGTTCGCAAAATAGCCTGGCTACATCTTTGCAGCGTTTATCAACAGGTCTGCGCATTAACAGTGCAAAAGACGACGCAGCCGGACTCGCCATATCAGAACGTTTCACCACGCAGATCCGCGGTCTCAACCAGGCTATCAGGAATGCCAACGACGGTGTTTCTTTTGCACAAACCGCTGAGGGTGCGCTGAGCACTGCTGGTGATGCACTGCAACGAATTCGTGAACTGTCGGTACAATCTATCAACGACACTAACTCATCTTCGGATCGTCAGGCGCTGAATAACGAAGTCAGCCAGTTGATCGCGGAAGTAAATCGTATCTCAACTTCTACCCAGTTCAACGGTCAAAATATTCTCGACGGTTCGCTGTCTACCTTGACCTTCCAGGTAGGAGCTAATCAGGGTCAGACTATCCAGGTCAATGGTGTCGATTCGCGCTCAGCCCAGTTGGGTGCGCGTATCTCTACCAGTGGTTCTATCAGCGCGACCAACCTGGCCGCCGCGGTTACAGCCAATGATCTGGTCATCAACGGTAATGCCGTAGACCTGACCGGTGACGTCAGCATCGAAGACGTGATTGGATCTATCAATCTGGTTGCTGCTGATTCCGGAATCCAGGCATTGAAAGCCACCAGTGTTTCTACTGCCGCGGCAGGAATAGGGGCGGCCGCCGATGGCACTGCTTCGATTAACGGTGTTACCGTATCGCTTACCGCAGTTGCCACAGTTGGTTCGGGTGCACTCAACATCGCCGCGATCAACGCCCAGG
>CAXBMV010000222.1:0-5765 GCA_963976575.1 uncultured Gammaproteobacteria bacterium
TGCCTTCATCGATTCGACCACCTTGTCGTCGAATACCAGCTGATCAATCAAAGCCTCGCGGCGGGTCAGCTGAAAAGGCCGGATTTCGATATCGAGCCGGGTATTCACTTCGTCGATGACGCGGTTCAGACGCTTGCGCAAATACCAACGGATTCCGGGCAGCAGTATACGATCGAGAAACAGCAGCAGCGCGGTGATCAGCAGCAATACGAACAGCCAGACCGGCAGAGTAATCGAAGCTTCCATAGGTTGGAGTCGTGCCCGGTTAAGTAAAGCGATAGTAATCGAGCCCGCGCCAGGCGGCAAACAGGGCCACCGGCTTGAGGCTTAGCTCATATAGAAATCGATTGATTACTGCTGCAATTGACCGGGATTTAACCCGGCAATAGTCCGAGCGCAGCGCGGAAGCGGTTCTTGTTGTAGATACCGTCGCGTGTGGGCAACACCCGCTCTACCGGCTGCGTATCGATTTTAACCGAGGCGAAGCACAGGCCATTGCGCGCGGTTATAGACTCTCGTAGTGCCAGCACCCCGGGCATATCCGCGACAGCACAACTCTGTTCGAATCCACAGGCCGCGGCGACCGCTACCAGATCGACTCCAACGCCGGTGTGACTGGCCTGCATACCGGTTTCGGCGTAGTGCTCGTTATCCAGTACGATGATGGTTAAGTTGGGTGGCCTGGCAATGCCGATGCTGGCCAGCGAGCCCATCCCCATCAGCATTTCGCCATCACCGGTAATCACCACCACCGATTTTTTTGGCTGCGCGCTGGCGAGTCCAAAGCCGATCATCGCGGCGCCACCCATCGCACCCCAGAGGTAGAAGTTCTGCTCGTGATCTCCGGCCGCAGCAACATCGTAGGTGGGCGACCCGAGTCCGCTAACGACCAGCCAGTCATCGCGTTCTGTCAACAGGCTGGCGACAACTTCGCGTCGCTGTAGCGGCACGCGCGCACTCATTTGTTCCACCGTTTTTCGCCGATCAGGCGCTGACCGAGTAACAAGGCACAACTGGCATCGCCCTCGAAAGCCATGGTGGCCGCACCCTGCAATAGCGCATCGACATCGGCGGCGCGGTCGGCCTGCCAGGTAAGCACATCCATCAATTGCAGCGCTGCGTCGGTGGCCTGTCCCATGGGCACCTGCCAGGGGTTGAACTCGGCCCACTGTCCGCGCATGGTGACCAGCATCAACAATGGAAACTTGATACTCACTTGCAGCGACAATAAATTGATGCAGTTACCGACACCGCTGGATTGCATCAGCAATACGCCGCGTTCGCCGCCCAGCCAGGCTCCGGCCAGATAAGCTATGCCCTCTTCCTCGCTGGTCAGCGCGACCGTGGTCATGCTGTCGCATTGCTGCGCCAGTTGTATCAGCCGGCTGTGCCCGGCGTCGGGGACATAAACCACGTGGCGCAGATCGAACTGCTGAAACCGGGCGAAAATCTGTTCCGGCCAGTCGACCACGGGATCCAGTTTTGAGTGAGAGTCGGGCATGGGATGATTCATTCTCAGACGACGAAGCGAGTCAGTATAGAGTCGATCTTGAATAGCGACAATACTGTGAAGATAGCAGCAAACGGCACAGTGGATGAGAGCCGGCGCGAGCGCTCTCTATTGACCGGTTTGCTCGCGCACCCAGTCCTGAAATGCCTTCACGTGGTGCTCTTCCGGCATCAGCACGCCCTGCTCGAATTTACGCGCGTGCAAGCCCTGCTGGTTCAGCTCGGAAGCCTCTGCATCCTGTTGCATCACGCGCTTGGCGAATTCGGTGATGTCGGCAAGATCAAAATCATCGCGCGTCAGCGTCTCCGGCAGGAACAGCCATTCCACTTCGATCTGGGTTTGTTCCGGCCCCAGCGGCAGGATACGCACGCTGCGCATGTAATCGACATGGGCGGCGATGAATACCGAAGGCAGGCTGACGAAGTAACTCTGTCCGCGCTGGATTTCCTCGTCGCTCAAGCCGGAAAACTCTTGCGCCGTGGCGCGTCCGCTCTGCGACCAGCTACGCGCACCCGGTCGCAGTCCACCGGCGTATTTCGGGTTTGTATCCTGCTGGTGTTGCTGCCAGTCGGGCGCGTCGCGGGAAGCGGAAATACGGCGCCCGTAGATCGGCACCAACTGGCAGAGTTCGGGGTGGATGTTAGGGCAGTGCAGGCACTCGTTGAAGTTTTCCCAGAAGACTTTCCAGTTGCATTGCATCAGCTTGCCCCAGCGATGACCGACCACCAGATCCTGCAGCGGCCAGTTTTCGATGCGATCGCTGCCGCGCTCGAAACCTTTTTCCAGGTCCGGTGGATCGTCGCAAAGTGAAACGAAAACACCGCCGCGCCACTCGCGCAGCTTCACCTGGTGCAGGGGAAAATCGGCCTTGTCGAAGTCCACCGCCTCGGCATGCGAACTGGTAGCCTTTAATTCACCATCCAGGCTGTATGACCATTGGTGGTAGGGACAGACGATTAATTTCCTGCCGAGCTTGCCGGATTGCTGCTGACACAGCAGCGAGCCGCGATGGCGGCAGCTGTTATAAAAACCGCGCAGCTGTCCCTGCTCGTCGCGCAGCAGAAATATTTCCTGGTCGCCTATGCGAAAGCGGCGAAAGGCACGCGCCTCGGCCAGCGTACTGGCATGACAGAGGTACAACCAGTTGCGGTAAAACACGGTTTCCAGTTCGTGCCTGTAGTAGTCGGCATCGTAATAGGATTTGGCCGGCAGTGACGCCTCTGCGCTGGCAAGACCATCGAAATCTTCGTCGCCATTGAGTTTGTTTTTATTACTTTTCACCACAACACCTACAGGCTATGCAAGACCATCAAATTTAGAACAACGGCGCGCAAGGCGCAAGCCCGTCAGGCGCAGCCGGACTTGAGTGACACTGCTGCTAACGAGTAGAATCAAGCGCAATAACTCGCCAGGGAATAATCGCCATGGATATTGCACGACCATTAGTACTATTGCTCAGCGTGCTGTTACTGGGCGGCTGCGCCACCATGGACAAGTCCGAGTGTCGTGCGGCCGACTGGCAAACCATTGGCCTGGAAGACGGCATCGAGGGTCGGTCAGTCTCCTATATCGGCAACCATCGCAAGGCCTGTGCCGAGTACGGCATACAGCCCGATCTGGCGCAATATCAGCGTGGCCATGCAACCGGAATAAGACAGTTTTGCACGCCAGACAATGGTTTCAGACAAGGCCGTGGCGGGCTTCGCTATGCCGATGTTTGCCCGGCTGCATTACGCGGCGCATTTCTTGCCGGGTACGAGACCGGCCGCGAACTTTACCAGATCAAGGCCGACATCAGTCAACTGCAACAACAGGCGGATCGGCATAAGCAGGAGCTCTCCACGCTCGCGGATAACATGAACAACGTGGAAACTCTGTTAGTCTCTGGCGCAATTTCCAACAACGACAGGCAATCGTTGTTGAATCAGTTCAAACAACAGCAATCACGACAGGCGATACTGGAAGCCGAGATCAGAAGTCTGGAGCTGGAAGCAGCGCGCAAACAGGGCGAGTTCGATGTACTCAATGCCAGCCACGGGTATTACTAGACAGTAACAATCAACACCGACCTACATGGCCTCGCATTGTTGCGGTAAAACCGATTTGTCCAGATTGCTACTGCAAATCCAGCGCCCCATGCCCGGGTCGCCGTTCTCGCTATCAGGGCTTAGTTTGATGATTTTGTTTTTTCCAAACTGGTTACTGAGTTCAACCACGATACTGCCACCTGCCTGCAGGTTGAGATATTCGATGGAAGCGTTCTTGCTGAACTGAGATTCCGAATAGCCGATTTCGTGAAGACTGCCCGGCCACTCTCCCTGCATGTAAAAGTATTCCATCAGACCTACTTTGAGCACGCTCATTTCGGATAAAACCTGGGCCGTATGCGCCTGCAACACATATCGACTGGCGAGCGATGGGGCTGCATCAGAATCCTCAGCTGAATCGAACATCGACAGTATATTCGAGATAAAGCCTCCGCCCTCTTTCTCGAGCATGAGACTGGCGACAAATTCGGGTTTTGAGAAAAGCCGTGTAATCGCATCTTCTACGGCCAGGGCGAGCACTTTCGGCGCTTTCGAATTCACCAGCCAACTGTCGGCAATTCCGCGCGTAGTGGTTTCGAAATGCAGCTCTTCCTTTTGTGCACCGAGCAGCTTCCAGTTGATGCGTACAATGGCGCGATGGCGTTTGAACTGGCTGGCGGAAATTTTTCGGTTTGAAAAAACCACATCTTCGTTTATCGAGGGCGCACAGGAATCGAAACGCAAATCGACGATGCTGGCGTGCAAGCTGTAACCATCCAGCTTACGCTTGAGATTTACGACACTGTATTCATCGGCAAGCTGGTAAGAAAAACCCAGACTTTTCACTATACGCGACTGAGCGCTGGCGACTTCTGCCGCATCCGCGAATAAGCGGGCGTACTCATTCAATGCCTCGGGCCATAGACGTTCTTTATAGGCTACGCAGTCATTTCCATAGGCATACATACCGATTGATTTGTTCCTCGGCAGTTTTTGCCAGAGATCGCTGCTGGTGACGATAAATAGCCTGCGTGCCTTTTGCTCATCGGTAAGCAGGATTCCCTGCGCCGGCACATCGCCTGTAGTGTCGAAGACCTGTTGCTGAGGTAGCTCGCGTGGTTTGAGGGTTATCAGTTCGACAAAATCCTTGTCGGCAAACAATTGTTCGGCGGCCATGCCTATCGCCTCTACCATGACATCGCTACCGCGGGAATCGGTGAGCAGGCTCCCGGCAAATCCCATGGTATTGCCACGATACAACAAACGCCGATTACGGTCGGTCTTCAGAGTCCACTCGATCCAAAGCTGCACCCGATTTCGAGACACCCGGCGAAAGGACTTATTGTCAAAAGATTTGTATTTTTCGGAGGCCGACAGCGCGGGAGCACAGGCATCGTAACTCAGCTTCACCACTTTCGCGTTGAGGCTGTAGCCACCCGAGTTTTCCAGGCTGGAGAGGGTATCCGCGCTCGCCGGATTAACCGAATAACCCAGCGGCCGGGTTTTGCTGGTAATTGCCCGACCAGCCAGCAACTCGTCTATCAGCAACCATTTCTGATTGCTGATAGCGACTTCGACAGGAATCGGTTTGTTTGCGCTGCATTTTTCGCCGAACAACATATTGCCGATATCTTTCGGAGTCTGGCTATTGTTGATCCAGTCCCGGCTATCGAGAGTGACATACAAAGCCCTTGTTTTTGACCCTGGATCGGATTTAATCGGTGGCGAAGCCGAAAATTCAATCCTGTCATTACTGTCACCCTCTTCTTCGACCAGTATTGCGGCAATAAAGCTGCGGTCAGAGAATAATGTCAGCACCGCCGATTCCAGCGCGGTTTCTATGGCCTCCTGCCCCGAAACGCGTTGATTCCAACCGTTGTAGCTACCCTGAACCACAGTTTGAAACACTACATCCTGGTCGCGATTGCTACGCAATTCGATGGCCAGCATTAGTTTCACACGGTGGCGCGTAAATCTGTGTGCCGAAATACTGCCGACCTTGGCGTGGCGCTCACTTTTACGCAGATTCGGAGCACAGCTGGTTAGCTCCAGCTCGATGATTTCGCTGTGCAGGCTCAAGCCACCGGTTTTCTTCAGTCGTTCGAGCAAGCGGTATTTATCCGTTTTTTCCGCTTCGTAGTCGAGCCCCTTTATCACCCGGTTGATGCGCGAAGCCAGTCGCGACTCATCGGGAAACAAGGATCTATGATTCATCAGGGCATCTGGTG
>CAXBMV010000223.1:0-5763 GCA_963976575.1 uncultured Gammaproteobacteria bacterium
AAAATCGAGAGCATGGTGGTCTGACCCCTCTTTTCTCGTCCGCATCTTCCCATTCATGCCTATTCGTAGAATCCTTCAATAAGCATTTTGTTATGCATTCGTTTGCTGCCGGGAGACAGATCCGCGGGACACTCACCCGCGTACTTCCCTGTTAACGCGTAATAATCAGTATGTCGCTCATTCTCGTGAACATAGGAGGCAGTTCCTTTGAACGAATACGCAGTCGTTAGATTGCCGGAAAGCTCACCTTTCATTTCGAATCCACCTTCACAACTGGCATTAAGATAATATATTCCGTTTCGGTAACTGGAACCCGTGTCATCACATTCCTTGTCGAAATCTCTCCAGAGATCGGTGTGTATGAGATTATCTTTTTCATGTAAAGCGCAAAAATACCACCCCGCAGGAAAAAGGGGCGTGTCGGTGATTAGTATTTTCCATAGCCCGCTCGCACGCTTTAGATCTGTAATCCCTTCATGGTTGGCATTCGCGCAAAACGAGACGAAAATCAGCAGGAAAAAGACATTTGTTTTCATATAAACCTATAGAGACCAAACAGCGCAACAGAGGCGCTGATATTACAATTGGAAACAGAAGAGTGTGTGCCCCTGTAAACCTTCCTAGTTGCCCGCTTCGGTGCCGAGTTCCATCAAAAGCCGAACCGTTGTGTAAATTTTCGGTGCCAGGGATCTGGTATCGAGGTACTCGGAAGTTGAATGTACGTCTTCCCCGGATGGGCCAAGTCCTTCGAGGACAGCAATGTCTTCTGACCTCGACGCATAACCGAGATGACTCACTCCTTTGACCATTGGCACGAGGTACATAGTTTGATAAGAGATCTCGCTAAAAATTTTCTGCATCAATTTGGCGACCTCATAGCCTTTTGCGTTTGCAACATAGTTAGGATTGGTGATTTCCACAGAAACCGTTGTTTCCGTTTGCGGTATTAACTTGCTCTCTGCGACTTTTTTCTGCAGGGCTTCAAGAAGCCTGATCTCGGCACCTTCAACGGTGATACGTCCATCTCCTCTGGCTACCGCCAGGTCAGGAATCTGGTTAAACGCCTTGTCGGAAACGACATTGGTCCAGTTCAACTGGGCGCCGGGGATGCCGGTGGCAACTTTCCGGGTCGCTAATAGCTGATGCGCCAGTTCAAGGATGGCATTGCGCCCTTTTTCCGGGCTTCCACCGGCATGGGAGGCCAGGCCCTTTACCGTCATCGTCACTTCAGCATAGGCTGCCGCGCCCAGCAGCAACCATGCCCAGCCCGACTTGTGGCTTCCGCCAATCTCGAAAGACAGTACCGTATCCATATCCGCGGTCAGTTCCGAGATCAACGCGCCCGACCCGGCGGAGCCGATTTCCTCGTCGGGGTTAAACAACACGGTCAGCGTATCGTAGTCTGTCCAGGCAAGGTCATCGAGGAGCTGCAGGCTGTGCAGAATAATGCCGATGCCCCCCTTGTTGTCGACAACACCGGGGCCATACATCTTTTCATTGTCGATGCGAACGGGTGACGCATCGAGCGCACCGACCTCGTAAACGGTATCCATATGCGCGATCAGCATTACTTTCTGCACTCCAGTCCCCAATTTCACTCCCACGACAGAATCCGCATTCACATCGGCCGGAGAAGTTTCGCGCCGCGTAGAAAAGCCCAGTTCCTTCAGGCGGCTATCCAGAATAGCGGCTACCTGCGCCAGCCCCTTGGCATTATTGCTGGCGGAGTCGATCAGGGTGAGCGTCTTAATCGTCTCGACTGTGGCTTCGACCTCGGCGTTCGCCGCAGCTGCAATCTCAGGGTTCTTCGCGGCAATGGCAGCTGAGGTGATGAAAAGAAGGAAAACAATTGAACAGGCTGATTTAGTCATAACCCTGAGTCTGGACATCTGTGCTCCCCCTTGTTACTGAGCATGATTGAACGGAAATCATATCAGAAACGAAATTTTCATCGTCCCGGGATAAACTTACCGGAAAGCAAAAGGAGTAAATGGGACACAGACTTTGCAAGTGGAGACAGGAGAGTGAGTGTCCCACTGAGCTTCTTTGGGCGGCTGGTGCGCATTATTAGGCGGCATATGCCACCTGGTATCGGCTCTGCACGAACCCGTTACTGGAACTTGTGGATTCTAAGTGCTTTAACGGAATCTCGAATTCAATTGACCCAAATAGCGGAAGGCCACGGCCAAGCAGTATGGGGATCTGTGTCACTGTGATATCGCTAATAAGCTTAGCCTGCAAAAATCGTTGTATGGTAACTCCGCCGTCAATATACAGATGCTTTTTCCCTTCTGATTCAAGCCGCGACACAATCTCTTCAGGTTTTCCGGCATCTACTCTTACTGCCTCTTTGAGGTGTGCGGGAATTTCGACGCCTTGACTGGACAGCACGAGAACCGGAACCCCCTGGTACGGCCAGGGTGAGAAGGAAAGCACCTTTTCAAAGGTGTTTCGGCCCATAACCAACGTATCAACTGTGGCGATAAACTCGTCATAGCTAAGGCCGAACTTGTCTGGCGATTCATATTCCGGATTGTGAAGCCATTCAATATCGCCATCCGGACGGGCGATGAAACCATCGAAACTGGCAGCTATGTAGACAGAACAATTGATGCTCATCCAATTCTCCTTTGACGCCTAAGGAATGAGATGGACCCGCCCTATCCCGACGGCATCTCAATGTGCCAAAGCGGGGTTGTTACACATTCACTTAACGATAGGAGAAGTCCGCATGAATATTACAACAATTGGGATTAATATGGCGAAGACTAGTTTTTGCGAGACATGGGGGTGGCATACCTAATTTACTGTCATCTACCCCCGACCCCGAAATAGGGGAAATAGGAGGACAATATACCTATTTGGTAATCCTCCAGATTGAACAGGTATACTGCCCCCCTATTTCGAACGAAGCGTTTCCCCGTGAAGCGTTATCCCCCCTTCGCCCCCGTTAGTGAAGTGCGAACCTGGTGCCTGCGAACCTTGTGTCGAGCGTCACTTCGCCAGCCGCACCCGCGCGCTAGAGTGTTCTGAAGCAACACCAGGAGTGAACGATATGAAGGAATCTAGAAGTGTAAATATGGTAGTAATTATTGGAATGATGGTATCACTAACCGCCTGCGGTGGTGGCAGTAGCAATGACCCCCCTACCACGGATGGTATTTGGGGCGGCACCATCGATCAGGATTTTATCGATAATGTTGCCGTAGCCGACCTGGACCAGTTTTTCATGAGAATGTCGAATAATCAGATTTTCGATGTTCGAATTAACGGAGTAACAGTCAATTTTCGCGGCAGTATTTTTGCCGATGGGAACGTGTATTCCGGGATCATGAACGATGGCACCGCGCTGAGCATAATCTTCGATGGCGACTTATCCCTGGGGGCACTGTTGGCAGACAACGGCTGGTTTGCGGTGATACAAAAGGGCGTCAACGAGCCGCCACTTACTACGGCGAATTTTGCACGGGGGGATCTTAACCGGGTTTATAGTGGATTTACCGCGATTACCGATTTCACCAACTACGTATTGTCGACCGGTAACGCCTTCTGCCTAAACGGGGATAGCTGTGATGTCGTCAGCAATGGGGTAACAAAGCAGATAAACTTTGTTGGCGGTGCAGGACATAGCCAAATCCTTGGTGGTTGGGTCGGCAACCCGGGTGATCCAGTCGACAACATAATGATTCTCATGTCTCAAAACAAGGCGCTTATCGCCGGCTGGCAATGCGTTAAAGGCTCGAGCGATGTGAATGACTGCCAGTTCCTGGCGATGTATTAATCATTCATAAAAAAGGGTGGACAATATATCTATTGAATAAACGCCCAAGTTTGATAGGTATACTATCCCCCTAATTGCTGCTATTTCCCCTTCTTCCATCTAGTTGCGTAGACCCGTAGAAGTCAGTCGTATCAATCCTGGACTGGAGTTTCCGTTATAAGCAGTAAAACTGCCCGCGACGTAAATGTCTCCGCTAGCATCAACTGCGGTTGCGATCAATTCGGCAGGATCGTCAAACCCCGTGCCCACGTCGAAACTACTGTCCCTGGATCCATCGCTGTTCAAGCGGATGATGCCATTGCTGACACTACCGTTGTAAGATAAAAACCCTCCTGCAACATACAGATCCCCACTGCCATTTGTGGCAATCGCGATGTCGTACGCAAGGCCATTAAAACCGCTGCCGATATCAAAATCCGGATCGATATTGCCATCATTGTCGAGGCGAACAATTCGGTTAAAATTACTGCCGTCGTATTCGGTGAACGACCCGGCAACATAAATATCCCCGCTGCCGTCGGTGGCAGGAGCAATGCTCCAGACCGTAGAATTAAATCCACTACCAACGAGGAAACCATTGTCGCTGGTCCCGGTGTTATTTGCGCGGGCAAGCCGATTCCTGAGATTAGCGCGATATTCCGTGAAAGGCCCGGCCGCATAAATATCAAAACTGCCGTCTTTCGCTTCCTTCACCCGGGTGACATTGGAATTAAACCCCGAGCCATCGTCGAAGCCTGGATCAATCGAGCCATCGCTGTCCAAACGAATAATGCGATTGAAGGCACTGCCGTTGTAGTCGGTGAAAAATCCTCCCACATAAACATCCCCACTGCCATCGGTGGCGGCGGCAATGCTATAAGCAGCGGCATTGAATCCATTCAAGACATTAAAACCCGTATCGATCGAGCCATTGCTATTCAGGCGAATAATCCGATTGCTGCTAATCCCCTGGTAGGTGGTAAAGTGTCCTACGACATAAATATCGCCGCTACCATCGGTGGCCACAGCGGTATCAAGGACGCCACCATTAAATCCTGAACCGACAACGAAGCTGGTATCGATTGAACCATCGTTGTTCAGGCGAATTAATCCCGGGCTGGCAATGCCCTGGTAAGTGGTAAAGAATCCGCCCAGATAAATATCGCCGCTGCCATCGGTAGCCGGGGTAATATTTTCGATATCGTCATCAAATCCCGTACCGACATCAAATATCGCAACCGGTGAACTACCACCACCTCCGCCACAAGCGGTTAGCAGGAGCAACACAACAACCGTGAAACAGGTTCGGGGACAAATGGAAAACATCAATTTTCTCCAGGAATCTACGGGGCAGTATGCCTGTTGAATAAATGCCAAAATTATATAGGTATACAGTTCCCTGATTCACCAAATTTCAATGGGTATACAGTCCCCCTATTTCCCTTCATAAACGAGAATGAGAAGCAAATGTCACCGACCCCTAGTTTTCCAGATATTTCGCATCAATCAATTAAAAGTTATTGTTGGGACAGGAGAGTGTGTGTCCCTGTGGACCCTTCTCGGAGTTTAGTCACTGTCAGTATTCGGCGATTCAACATGATCGATATTAATATTGAACACTTCAATAATAGACTCTATTAGGTCCCTTTGATCCTCATGTCCTTCGGCAATCAATGTTTCAACTCTTGAAACTAACGACTCGGTAGGTTCGTCTTCAAAATCGACATCACTTCCAAGTAACCAGTCGAGCCGGTTCCATTGGACATTCATCAACCAGTTCTCAACTCTTGAAATTAACAAGTCCGAACTGATAGCAGTCAAATGACTTGAGGCAATGGGAGAAAACTCACCAAATGCTTGATCAGATAATGGGTCTACCTCTAGTGCGAAATAGTCTTGAGTAAGAGATTTTGCTACGTCTTCTTTATCCATTAGCTTACTATAAAATATACCGAATTCATCCCATACATGCTCAGATAAACTGCCGGTATCAAGCTCAGATT
>CAXBMV010000224.1:0-5758 GCA_963976575.1 uncultured Gammaproteobacteria bacterium
CATGGTCGACGCCACCGAGATCCCGCCCCTGGCCATCACCGACCACGTGCCCGGGTACGCGCTTGGCCACAGCAACCAGTTCATTGTCGACCACCAGCATGCGGTGGTCGTAGCCAGTGACGAAGCTCTCCGCCAGCACAAAACGCGAACGGCTCTCCACCTTGGCGACATGGAAGGCCTCGCGAACTTCGGCCTCGCTGTTCAGATTGATGCTGATACCGCGACCATGGTTGGCATCCAGCGGCTTGATCACCACGGGGTAACCCATCTTGGCGCAGGCGCTGGCCGCCTCATCTTCACTGGAAAACATCGCCTGCAGCGGAACCGGCAGACCCATGTCGCGCAGTATGCGGTGGGTACCTTCCTTATCGCTGGCCAGCGAAGTCGCAATAGTGCCGGTGTTGCTGGTAACCGTGGCCTGGATGCGTTTTTGATACTTACCGTGTCCGAATTGCACCAGGCTGTATTCGTTGAGTCGTAGCCAGGGAATATCACGTTTCACCGCGGCATCAACCAGCGACTGCGTACTCGGGCCAAATTCGCGGCGCTGCGCGCGATGCACAAAACTCTCCAGCTCGGCGGCGAAATCAAAATTCGGATCTATGGCATGGTCCACCTTCTTCTGCAGCTTTACCGGCAGCAAATGCATCAGCAGACGCAGCGCCAGGTGTCCAGCCTCGAGACCGGCATCGCGTTGCTTGTAGGCATAGACCATGTTGTACATGCCGGTCTCGCCGGTAGTGCGGGTACGCCCGAAGGAAACCCCGGAACCAGCCACATTCTGAATCTCGAGGGCGACGTGTTCCATGATATGCCCCATCCAGGTGCCCTCGTCTTCGGTCAGACGGCGCAGGAATCCGCCCGGCTCGCGGTAGGAACAACCGTGCTCGGCGAGGCTGGGCAGGGCTTTTTTCAATCCATTGGTAAAACCTTTACCGCATTTCACCGAAGGCCAGTCGATCAGCACACCGAGATCCAGCACCATGCGGATCACCGGAAAATTGGCATAAATACTCGGACCTACATAGACGTTCGTCGCGGTAATTTTCATCGATTGATCCCGGAATCGTCAGCGAGAGGGTCCCGCTGCAGTTAAATTGTACTTTTGGCTACAGGTTACACCAAGTTTCCAGAGGCGCAAACAGGCGGGGGTTATTTGCGTTTTTTACCGGGGGGCGAGGGTTTGCGGTTGGGTATATCAAAATGACATCCGCGCGCGAGTATATGCAACTTCAAATCGAGCAGGCTGAGCGAGTCGTTTTTGCCAGCCCGGCTCATCGACGAGTAACTCAGGTCTATCGGATCGATCACGGTGACCGCACCGCTACCGACGACTTCAAAAATCTCATCGGGGGAAATGAAAATCGCGGTGTCTTCGTCTATGCCAACCCCGAGCATGAAGGGGTTATAGGATATGGCGGTCAACAACCGGCCAAGCCGATCGCGTTGCACGAAATGCTGGTCTATCAGCAGGGAGTTGGTCAAGCCGAGTCCGGGGGCGAGGTTAACACCATCGGCCAGCGGGATGGACCCGGTAGTACCACCGGCAATCATATGTTCGGGCATGATCGCGGCACCCGCTGAAGTGCCGGCAACATGCACGCCTTCGGCATTGCGACGACGGATCTTTTGCGCCACGCGGGTGCCGCCGAGAATCGTCGACAGGCGCAACTGGTTACCACCGGTGATAAAAATACCATCGGCCCGGTCAAGCACATCCAGATAATCCTGGCTGTCAGCCTCGGCGCGCTCCTCTATCGGCAGTGATACCGCTTCGTGGACGCCGATTTTTTTGAATATCTCGATATATTTATCGCCGGTATCGGCGAGGTTGGAAGCGGTAGGAATAATCGCAATACAGGCTTTACGGCCACCGCAGAGCTTGACGAACTGACGCAGCACTTTCATCGATCCCATGCGTTCTTCGGCGCCGCCGATGGGGATAACAAAGCCGCGTTTCTTGCCGTTTTTTTCGGGGGATGGACTCATTATTTTTGCTCTTCGAATAAACCTTGCACCAGGGTTTTACCCCGGGACAGATGCCAGCGCCCATTCGCCATGACACTGTCGATATGATGTTGCTGATCAAGCACCAGTAGATCCGCATCCATGCCCACGGCGATACGCCCCTTGCCATGCAGGCGCAACAGGGTCGCCACATTCGCGGTCATCATCGGCAGTACCTGCAGTAACGGCAAACCCGCGTCCAGCATCGCCTTAAAGGAATCGGCCATCGCCATGGATTTACCAAAACCCATTTTCAACAGCTCGCCCTGGGCATCGAAACTGGGCAGGCAACCGCCGCCGTCTGAACTGATGGTCAGCTTTGCCGGGTCGCAGCCCTTGTCCAGATAACGCGCCACGGCGGCTTCGGTGTTCCAGCCATGATCGTCGGCATCAGCCGGGAAAGCGGTGATATCGACGTGGCAGCCGAGACGACTGAGATCGCAGGCTTCTTCAAACAAAGGCTTGTTGCGATTGATATGTGTCGGGTTGAATACGCGTGCGGGTAATTCAGACAGTTCAAGGCATTCGCGGATCATCGCCAGGCCGCGCTCGCCGTCACCGAGGTGAAAGTGCACCACCCCGGCCTTGCCGGTCATCAGCCCGGCGACATGAGCTTCGCTGGCCAGGCGCAGTATCTCGTCTCGCGTCGGCTGGCTGGATCTGTGGTCGCTGATGGCAACTTCGCCGACACCTATGACCGCTTCGAGATTGACGATATCGCTGCGTACCGAGCCGGTTAAGGTCATCGCCGGAAGATGGTAACCGCCGGTGTAGCACCAGGCGGACAGACCCTCTTCGCGCAGACCCATGACCTGGGTTAACAGGGTTTGCGTGTTACGCGTTAAATCGTCGGTGCCGAGCAGGCCGATAACACTGGTGACGCCGGCACGGGTGTACTGGCTTAGCGCCAGTGGTGGTACCCGCGTCGAGGGGCCGGCCTCACCGCCACCACCGGTGATGTGCGCATGACCGTCGATAAATCCCGGGATCAGTCGTGCACCCTGCAAATCGGTTGTTACGGCTGCCAGAGCAGCATCAAGTTGGGGGATAGTGTCGCCGATATAGACGATCTTGCCGGCGCATATCAGCAGCTGTTTCACACCCAGGGGTTCGGGTGCGTAAACCTCGGCATTGCTAATCAATTCGAACATGGAGAACCGTTTGTTATGCGGCGTGTAAGGGCGGCCATTGTAGTTTATGCCCGCGTTAAATTCTTCCTGTAAATATCTTATATTTTTGCAAAGTGGTTGGTCAGGAAACACTCCGTGTCGTTTCAACGCAACTCCAGTTGATTTGGCCGCTTAAAATATGCGTTTCATATAGTATAATTCGACGACTTTTCGACCCGGCAGCCGATTAACAATGGAAATAGAACAACTTTTAGTACAAAGTCTTCAATTACTGGGGCTGGGCATGGGCTCCGTGTTCATTATATTAACCCTGTTAATTCTGATTGTTACGTTGGTTTCGAAACTGGTTCCAGAAGAAATCGTGACGCCATCGGGCAAGCAGGCACAGGCCGCCGGCAACGATCATATCGCGGCGATACAGGCAGCGATTCACCAATATAGAAAAAAAGGTAAGTGACCATGACCCAGCCTTTACTGATTACCGACCTGGTATTGCGCGACGCATCGCAATCCCTGCTGGCCACGCGTATCCGCATCGAAGACATGCTGCCGATTGCACCGAAACTCGACAAGGTCGGGTTCTGGTCTCTGGAAACCTGGGGCGGTGCAACCTTCGACGCCTGCATACGCTACCTCGGCGAAGATCCCTGGGAGCGCCTGCGACTGCTGAAAAAAGCCATGCCGAATACGCCGATGCAAATGCTGTTGCGCGGTCAAAATGCACTCGGCTACCGTCACTACGCCGACGACGTCATCGAAGCCTTTGTCGAGCGCGCTGCCGAGAATGGCATGGACGTGTTCCGCATCTTCGATGCAATGAATGACATGCGCAATATCGAAACCGCGATCAAGGCGACCATCGCCGTGGACAAGCACGCCCAGGGCGCACTCTCTTATACGCTCAGCCCGGTGCACAATGTTGACACCTGGGTAGATATGGCGAAGAAGCTGGAAGACATGGGCAGCCATTCGCTGTGTATCAAGGACATGGCCGGTTTGCTAAAACCTTATGTTGCCGAGGAAATGGTCAGCCGCATCAAGGAAAGCTGCAAACTGCCACTGTCGCTGCACTGCCATGCCACCACCGGCCTGTCGACGGCGACATACATGAAGGCCATCGAAGCCGGTGCTGACCTACGGCCATTCGCCAACCGAAACTTTTGTTTCTATTTTCGAAGACAGTGATCGCGCCACCGGACTCGATCTCGAGCTGCTCGAAGAGATTTCTCTGTATTTTCGCGATGTGCGCAAGAAATACGCGCGCTTCGAGGGATCCTTAAAAGGCGTCGACCCGCGCATACTCACCGCGCAGGTGCCCGGCGGCATGCTCACCAACCTGGAAAACCAGCTGCGCGATCAAAATGCCACCGACAAGTTCGACGAGGTGTTGCGTGAAATTCCATCGGTGCGCAAGGACCTGGGTTATGTACCACTGGTGACACCGACTTCGCAAATCGTCGGCACCCAGTCGGTCATCAACGTGCTCAGCGGTGAACGTTACAAGTCGATCAGCAAGGAAACCGCCGGTGTATTGCGCGGCGAATACGGCGCCACCGCCGCGCCGGTTAACGCCGAACTACAGGCAAGAGTTCTTGATGGCGAAGAACCTGTTACCTGCCGCCCGGCCGATCTGATCGAACCGGAAATGGCTCGTCTGACCGAAGAATTGAAAGCGCTGGCGAAACAGGAGAACTTCAAACTCGCCGAAAACGAAATCGACGACGTGTTGATCTACGCGCTGTTCCAGCAGGTCGGCGTACATTTTCTGAAAAACCGCGGCAACGCCGACGCCTTCGAGCCCGCCCCGGGCGAAGAAGCTGCCAGCGAAAGTCCGGCCGCCGCCCCTACGGCTGCTGTGTCAAGCGATGGTCAGATAGAAAACTACAAGGTCAGCGTCAATGGCACGGAATATGACGTCGTCGTCGGTCCAGGTAATGCCGATATCAGCCAGGTCACACCGGCAGCCTCCGCCGAATCGGCACCCGCAGCCGCACCAGCCGCCGCCACGGGTGGCAGTGAAATTCGTGCACCGCTGGCTGGCAGTATCATCGACGTGCTGGTCACGGTAGGGCAACAGGTCAAAGAAGGTGACCCGCTGATGATAGTCGAGGCGATGAAAATGGAAACCGAAATCAGCGCCCATGTCAGCGGCAAGGTGCAGTCGATAGCGGTTAAAAAAGGTGATGCGATCAAGAGCGATCAACCGTTGATGAGCATAGGCTAGCCCGCTATGGAACAGGGCCTGCTACAACTCTGGGCATCGACCGGGTTATACAATTTCAGCGTCGGCCAGGTAGTCATGATCCTGGTCGGTGGCCTGTTGATTTATCTCGCCATCGCCAAGGGCTTCGAACCTCTGCTGCTGATTCCAATCGGCTTCGGTGGCGTGCTCGCCAATATCCCCCTCGCCGGTATCGCCGGGCCCGATGGCCTGCTCGGCATCCTTTATCATTCCGGTATTGAAAGCGGGGTTTTTCCGCTGCTTATTTTCATGGGCGTGGGTGCGATGACCGACTTCGGCCCGCTGCTGGCAAGACCGAGTCTGATGATCCTCGGCGCGGCCGCGCAATTCGGTATCTTTTTCACCCTGTTCGGCGCTATCGCGATGAACCTGATCCCGG
>CAXBMV010000225.1:0-5754 GCA_963976575.1 uncultured Gammaproteobacteria bacterium
CCATTTTCCCGGAGAATGCTCACCGGATATCGCACGGATGACATGGGCGCCGAAAGCGCCAGAGCTGGCCTCGTTGATACCCAGCTGTCGGTATTCGAAGAATGAACGAAGACCAGCCCCTTCGAAGGGTGAGTTGTCGGCGTGGGAAATAGTAGGTCGCTGGTGCTGTGATGTTTTGGGCATGTGACGGTCCTCAGGTTGACTAGTTGAACGGTTTTTCGCGGATCTGCAGGTGCTGACCGCCGATGTTCAATTGCTTCCACCTGGGTGTTAACAGTTCGTATTTCCCTGCCCTGATGGCATCGAAAAACTCTTGTGTGAAAGTGATTTGACCACCGTACTCGGTCGCTCTGATTTGCTGCCACTGCCCGCCTTCAAAATGATAAAAGTGAACGAAACCACCAGAGTTACGCTCCCCAACCAGCAGGTATTCCAGCTGCGTGTCTTCGTCGAGATTCACTGGCAGTAAATAGTAACGTTTCGTGTTTTGCATGTTTCGGCTGTTACTGGACTCCCGTTGATACATAACGCTGCCGAGGTCGGGCGGCATGTCCCCCGATACCACTTCGATAGCGGCAAGAAATTCGGCCTCGCTGAAACCTATAGACTCGTCTTCATTTTCATTTTTGTTCGAGTACATATTGTTGATTCGGACTACCATCGACGGGTTCGACTCTGCATAGTCTGATTTCACTTGTTGTAATGCGAAGTAACCCGGCCTCGCGAGGTAGCGCCGAAAATATTGCATGTCGAAATCCTTGGGCAACAACTTCTTTTGCTGCAAACGTTCCAGTTGACTTGCCACCGCGATTTTCCTGAAATCGAGCAGCGGCGAATTGATCAGCAACATCGCCACCAGCAGGCTCAGCCCCATCGCAACGTTAACTTTGCTGAGCTGCTGCAACCAGTTGTCGCGTCGCCTGATCACGCCCCATAGATAACCCATCGAGAAGCAGGCGAGGAACAGCCAGATGAGCACCGCCCAGCAACGCCCCACACTCCAGCCGTATTGTTCGATGCGCAGGACCAGTCCATACAAACTGATCGCACTGTAAATCGGCAGCAAGGCGACACCAAAATAAATGAATCTGTGCAACCACAGATGGTATGGCCGCGAGTGCGATTCATCCTTATATACCGCGTTCACAGAAAACAGGATCAGCGCCTGCATCCACAGAATCAGATGACTGCCACCACTTTTCCACAGCGGTGCCAGCCCCGAGATGGGCAATGCGGCGAGGAATAGAATCGACACCAGCACCAGCAGTACCAGCAGATATTTCATCAGGTCGGCGAAAAAATCGATTTCAATCGCTTCGAACAAACCCGCCCAGAGCATCAACAGACCCCAGGATAAGCCGGCAAACAAAAGCGCCAGGCCGAGCGTGAAGAAGTTGCGCCAGGACCAGCGGAACAACTGGCTATAGCTGAATTTCTCGCAGCTGACCAATCGCTGCGCATACATCAACGCCTTGAAGGTCGCCAGCGCCATGGTGAACACGAATGCGGACAGCAGGTTGTCGAAGCGGACATGCGCCACCGGCGTCGCCTGCATACCAACGTAGTAACCCAGCAATCCGGCGAGCAGGGTAAAGGCCAGCACCCATTTACTCAGCGCAACTATGCGTCCGTTTTTCAATCCCAGCATCAGCATGATCGGCCCTACCAGGGCCATGCTGTAAAAACTGAACAACCACTCGGGCGCCCCCTGTGGCCAGAATTTCAGTTCGATTGCCTGGTGCAACAGCAGCAGCGCCAACCCCTGCAGCAGCGAAATCAGGATCAACAGCCTTGCCGGGAACCGGTTACCTTCCTGCATTATCATTTTCTCCTGTTCCTGTGGATTCTTTCGAGTGCTCCCGGGCCACATTCTAACCACAGCCAGCGCGCTGTGCTAACTTCGATTCCACCCGCCAGCATCGGGTGCTATTCTCGCGCATCGGGCTGACTACAAGAAGCATCCATGTCTTTCAAAGATTACTTTCACGCCCCGGCAATTACCGCGGGCTTCGTCGCGGTTCTGGTGGGTTACTCCAGTTCCGCGGTTATCGTCTTTCAGGCGGCCAGCGCTGCCGGTGCCACCGCGGCGCAAACCGCGTCCTGGATCATGGCGCTGGGTATCGGCATGGCGCTTACCACGATTGGCCTGTCACTGCGCTACCGCATGCCCATAGTCACCGCCTGGTCCACGCCGGGTGCTGCTTTGCTGGCGACTTCATTACAGGGCATCAGTATGCCGGAGGCTATCGGTGCTTTTTTGTTTTCGGCGCTGTTGATCACGCTTTGCGGTATCACCGGCTGGTTCGAACGTATCATCGATAAAATTCCCCTGCCCATCGCCGCAGCCATGCTAGCTGGCATCCTGTTTCAGTTCGGTGTCGATGTGTTCGTTTCGATGCAGGCGCAGTTCACCCTGGTGTTGCTGATGTTCGCTGTATATCTGGTGGCGAAGCGTTTCATCGCGCGTTATGCGATTCTGCTGGTGCTCGCTGCCGGTTTTCTGTTTTGTCTGTTACGCGGCCTGCTCGATTTTTCTGCCTTCGAGTTAACCCTGGCAACCCCGGTGTTTGTTGCGCCCGAATTTTCACTGGCCGCATTCATCGGTGTCGGCATTCCACTGTTCGTGGTCACCATGGTGTCGCAGAATATTCCCGGCATCGCTGTGTTGCGCGCCGATGGATATAAGGCTCCCATCTCGCCGCTGATCAGCTGGACCGGCATCGGCACCCTGCTGCTGGCACCCTTCGGTGGATTTGCGTTGAACCTCGCCGCGATTACCGCGGCCATTTGCACCGGGCGCGAGGCGCACGAAGACCCTGACAAGCGCTATCTCGCCAGTCTCAGCGCGGGCTTTTTCTACCTGCTGCTCGGCATCGGTGGTGGCGCGGTAGCGGCCTTGTTCGCGGCCTTTCCAACCGAGTTCGTGTTGGCGCTGGCCGGTCTGGCGCTATTCGGCACCATTTCCAACAGCCTGCACAGCGCGGTGTCCATAGATAGCATGCGCGAGGCCGCGGTGATTACCTTTCTGGTCACTGCATCCGGTCTCAGTTTGTTCGGCGTCGGCGCCGCCTTCTGGGGCCTGGTTGCCGGTGTCATCAGCCTTTTTGTATTTAAAAAATAAACCCTGATCATGAAAACCCTGTTTCACCACAGCCTCTATGAATTCGACAAGCCGCAACCTTCTTACTGGGAGGCAAGCGCACCCAAAGCGAATCTCGTGAATGCACCGCTACAGGGTGATCAAAGCTGCGATGTCGCCATCATCGGTGGCGGCTACACCGGCTTATCCGCAGCATTACACCTGGCGCGTGATTACGGCGTCGATGTGCGCGTACTCGAAGCCGGCCATATCGGCTGGGGCGCGTCCGGACGCAACGGTGGTTTCGTCACCATGGGGCCGACCAAGTTGTCGCTGAAGACCCAGTTCTCGCGTTTCGGCATAGAGCAGACCAAAGCCTTTTACCGCTGCAGCGCCGAGGCGGTGGAACTGGTACGCGATCTCGGCCGCGAAGAGCAAATCGATTACCTGCCGCAGGGCGATGGCGAGTTGCACGTCGCCGATAGCTTCAAACACTTCGAGGCCCTGAAGGAAACAGCGCAGGCTCAACAAAAGTACTTCGGTTTCGAAACCCGCTTATACAACCAGGACGAATTCCGCGAGATTGGTTACGACTCCCCGCATCAGCACGGCGCCATGTTGCTGAAGCCGTCCTTCGCATTGCATCCGTTGCGTTACGCGCAGGGCCTCGCGGAGGCGGCGGAAAGACACGGCGCCACCATCCACCCGCACAGCAAGGTCGAAGCCTGGACGAAACAGGATGGCGGCCACCTGTTACAAACCGCCGCCGGCAATCTGCGCGCCAAACAGGTGATACTCACCGGCAATGGTTTCATGCCGGAATTCCTCAACCGCGGCATCGAGGGTCGACCCTTGCCATTGCAAAGCGCCATAGTCGTCACCCGCGCGATGAGCGCCGAGGAATTAAAGCAGCGCCACTGGTTCACCGAAAACCCGACTTTTAATTCAAAGCACATGTTTTTTTATTATCGCCAGCTCAGCGATGGCCGCTTCATGCTCGGTGCACGCGGCAACCATATCGGCGACCCGGCCGGCGCCGAACAAACCTGGGCCGCGATGAAACGCTCTATCGCGCAAATGTTTCCTCAGTTCGCCGACCTCGAATACACCCACCAGTGGCGCGGGCTGGTTTGCTTCGGCCTCGGCCTGAGGCCTTCGATCGGGCGCATGCCCGAGGATAAGTCGGTGTATTTCGCCTACGGTTACCACGGCAATGGCGTGAGCACGGCCAGCTGGAGCGGTCGTGAAGTGGCCAAATGGCTGGCCGGCAAGGAGTCCAGCGATGCGCTGCTACCCATGCACCTGCCGGCGATCATGCGCGGACGTTCGCCGCGCTTCCCGCTCGCGTTTTTGCGCCGCCAGTATCTTCGCGCGGCGATCGGGGTGTATCGATTGCGCGATTATTTTGACCTCTAGCGAACCCGGTCTCATCTTTGTCGCCCTGGTCGCCTTCGGCGCAGGGCTTATCCGCGGTTTTACCGGCTTCGGCGGGCCGGCTTTCATGCTCGCCATTCTTACCCTGTTTTTCAGCCCGATTGCGGTTGTATCCAAAGTGCTGGTAGTCGACTTCTTCGCCAGTGTTTACATGTTCAAAGCCTGTTTCCGCGACATCAACTGGCGCGATACCGCCTGCATGGTAATTCCAACCCTGTTGTTCATGCCGCTGGGGCACTGGCTACTGGTCGAACTGGATCCGCTGATAATGAAACGCGCTATGGCGGTGATAATCGCCGCTGCCTGCCTGGCGATGCTGCTCGGTTACCGTTACCGGCGCGTGATGACGCCCGCGTGGCTGGTGCTTGTCGGCGTTATATCGGGCATCGTCTTTGGCGGCAGCTATATCGCGTTGGTTTCCGTGGTGGCCATATTGCTCGGCCCCTACGACAAAAACGCCGGGCGCACACTGATTGTTTCCTGGTCTTCTATCGCCATACTGGGATTTGCGCTGATGTCCGCGTTTAGTGGTACCACCGATTTGCTCGATGTCTGGGTCGCGCTACCGGGTGCCGCGACTTACCTGCTCGGCACCTGGCTGGGCAGCCGCGGCTTTCAAAAATCCAGCGAAAAAATCTTCCGCCGCGCGACAATCTCGATGCTGTTACTGCTGTCACTGGCCAACCTGGTGATTTAGGCCCGCGCAGCTGCGTTCGCAATAAGCTGAACTTTTCGCGCCGATTCAGGTAGAATGCCGCCCCTAGCCGGATTCCACCATGCAAATCGAACTCTCATCCCAGGCCCGACCCCTTAACCAGTACCCCCTGTACTGGGCCGAATGCTTTGGCACTGCGCCAATGCTGCCGATGTCGCGTGCGGAAATGGAATTGCTCGGTTGGGATAGCTGCGACATTATCATCGTCACCGGCGACGCCTATGTTGACCACCCCAGCTTCGGCATGGCCATCATCGGCCGCCTGCTGGAAGCACAGGGTTTTCGCGTCGGCATCATCGCCCAGCCGGACTGGCACTCCGCCGATCCCTTCAAGGTGCTGGGCAAGCCCAACCTGTTTTTCGGCGTCACCGCCGGCAACATGGATTCGATGATCAACCGCTACACCGCCGATCGCAAGATTCGCTCCGACGATGCCTACAGCCCCGACGACGTCGGCGGCAAGCGCCCCGACCGCTGTTCCATCGTCTATTCGCAGCGTTGCCGCGAAGCCTATAACGACGTACCT
>CAXBMV010000226.1:0-5724 GCA_963976575.1 uncultured Gammaproteobacteria bacterium
GTTGGACAGCGCCGAACAGATACAGCAACAGATCGATAGTATCAGGGCGCAAATCTCGGTGGTAAAAACGCCGCCGAACAATCGATTTCAGAATGGCTTTTCACATATTTTTGCAGGGGGGTATGCAGCGGGTTACTATAGCTACAAGTGGGCGGAAGTTCTCTCCGCCGACGCATTCTCAGCATTCGAAGAAGAGGGAATATTCAACCCGGAAACCGGGCAGAGATTTCTCTCCTGTGTGCTGGAACAAGGGGGCTCACGGCCAGCGATCGAATCATTTCGTTGTTTTCGTGGACGCGATCCAAAAATAGACGCCTTGTTAAGGCACAGTGGAATAATTAATGACTAAAGCATTGCTCTTACTCGCAATTTTTACACTGGCCGGCTTAGGTCAATCCGTCAGCGCCCAGGAACAGGCCGACATCGACAAGGACCGGCTCTATGTTACCGACCAGCTGCGCCTGTCTCTATACGAACGCCCAACCGATAGAAGCGATTCGATCAAATTGCTCTCTTCGGGAGATATACTTTTGATCGAAGAAATTACCGGCGCTTATGCACTGGTAACAACCGCAGACGGCAGCAAAGGCTGGGTTAAGCGCGGCTTCCTGGTGAAAGACCCTACCGCAAATCTGTTGCTGCTGGAGGAAAGGGAAAAGGTAGCCAATCTCGAAAGCGAAATAGACAAGCTCAGCAATAGCAAGGCGGTCGTCGATCAGTACGAAAAAGACTTGAACAGCATGGCGAGCAAACTCACCGCGCTGGAAGACGCGAATTCGGCTTCCAAAGAAACTATAGCGGAGCTGGAGCAGGAAATAGAAAACAAGCAGGCAGAAATCGACCGACGCGAGGATGATAATGCGGCTGCCATCGAGCAGCTGCTGGATACCGCGAAGACCTACTGGAAAATTATTCTGCCTGTCGTGCTGTTAATCATGTTGCTGACCTTCCTGATCAGCAAGGTCATAGTCGAATCGCGTATCAAACGAAAGTTTCACGGCATCAAGATCTGGTAAATGGAATACAAAGATCTCCGCGAGTTTATAGCGCAGCTGGAAAAAGACGGTGAATTAAAGCGTATTTCGCGGCCGCTGGATCCCAACCTGGAAATGACCGAAATATGTGACCGGGTTATACGCCGTAAGGGGCCGGCGCTACTCTTCGAGAACCCTGTCGGCAGCAAGATTCCATTGTTGGCCAACCTGTTTGGCAGCGAAGAACGGGTTGCCAGGGCACTGGGTGCCAGCCAGGTGGAAAGTCTTCGCGAAGTAGGTCGCCTACTCGCATTCCTTAAGGAGCCCGCACCACCCAAGGGGTTCAAAGAAGCCCTTAAATCTCTGCCAATCTATCGAAAAGTCCTCGATATGGCACCGAAACTGGTTAAAAAACCACCTTGTCAGGAAATACGCTTTCTCGGAGATGAAGTAGATTTATCTATTCTACCGATTCAAACCTGTTGGCCTGAAGATGCCGCACCACTGATTACCTGGGGTCTTGTCACCACGCAGGGACCCTTGAAGTCCAGGCAAAACCTGGGCATTTATCGGCAACAACTAATCGGCAAGAATCGCCTGATCATGCGCTGGCTCTCGCAACGTGGCGGCGCCCTCGATTACCGTGAATGGTGTCAGCAAAATGGCGACCAACCTTTCCCGATCTCGGTGGTATTGGGTTGTGATCCGGCCACCATACTCGCCGCGGTTACGCCGATACCTGATACCCTGTCCGAATATGCTTTTGCCGGCCTGTTGCGTGGATCCCGCACCGAAGTCGCCAAATCGCTGCTCTCAGACCTGCAGGTGCCGGCGCGCGCGGAAATCATCCTCGAAGGGCATATCTACCCGGGTGACGAAGCCGACGAAGGCCCGTTTGGCGACCATACCGGCTACTACAACGAAGTCGATCGCTTCCCGGTTTTTACCGTAGAAGCCATGACCATGCGCAAGAACCCGATTTACCACAGCACCTATACCGGCAGACCTCCAGACGAGCCCTCGGTACTCGGACTGGCGCTCAACGAAGTTTTTATTCCTATATTGCAAAAACAGTTCCCGGAAATAACCGACTTTTACCTGCCAGCCGAAGGTTGTTCCTACCGTGTTGCGGTGGTCAGCATGAAGAAACAATATCCCGGCCACGCCAAGCGAGTGATGATGGGGGTCTGGTCGTTCCTGCGTCAGTTCATGTACACCAAATTTGTCATAGTCGTCGACGATGATATCGATGCGCGCAGCTGGGAAGATGTTATCTGGGCCATATCTACCCGCGTCGACCCGGCCCGGGATATTACCCTGGTCGAGCATACACCGATCGACTATCTGGATTTTGCCTCGCCTGTTTCCGGTTTGGGTTCCAAGATGGGTCTCGATGCCACCAACAAGATCGGCGGTGAAACCAGCCGCGAGTGGGGCCGGCCGATCAAAATGTCAGACGAGGTAATTGCAAGAATCGACCAGCTATGGCCCGAGCTGGGTCTGGAAGAGGAGCTAGACGGGGTTTGAACAGCCAGTAGTATTTTGCACCATCCGCAAAATTGGCAGATAATTCCCGCAAATAGCCAATAACCAACAGGGGGACAGGATGCGCACGATCATGGTGTTAAATTCAAAGGGTGGTTCGGGTAAAAGCACGGTTGCTACCAATATTGCCAGTTACTATGCATCACAGGGTAACAAGGTCATGCTGGTTGACTGTGATCCTCAGGGTTCCAGTATGGACTGGTTGGCGGCCAGGCCCAGTGGGCGTAAATCAATCATCGGGGTCGATGGTTCCAGCGGCAATTTTCGCGTGCCGAGAAGCGTGGACTACGTGGTTTACGACACTCCGGCCGCGGTTCAAGGCAAAGATTTGACCGCGCTGTTAAGGCGCGCACAAAGTATTATCGTGCCGGTGCTACCCTCGCCAATCGACATGCGCGCCGCTACACCGTTTATTCAGAAAGTACTCGAAAGCGGACGTATCGCGAGAAAAGAGAGCCGCATCGCCCTCATTGCCAATCGTTGCCGCGAGAATACCAATATCTACCAGCAGCTCGACGTCTATCTGCGCAAGGTGCGCAAGGCACCTTTCATCAGCGTACTTAGAGAAACACAGAACTATAACAAGGCAGCGGAGCGCGGCCTCGGCATTTTCGAGTTGGCGCCCTATCTGGTACGCCGTGATATCGATCAGTGGGATCCGATTATTCGCTGGTTGAACAGCAAGCGCAGCCAACCGACAGCCTAGCCGCGCAGCACCGAGTGATTCACCGCGTCAGCTTGTCACCAACAGGTGATGCATTCGATTGCCCCGACGACAAACCCATACTGGTGGCCGCTATGGCGGCCAATATACTGATTCCCTACGGCTGTCGCAGTGGACAATGTGGTTCCTGCCTGGGCTGGGTGCTGGCAGGCGAAATTCATTACCCCGATGGCTTTCCCGAAGCCATCAGCCGCAGCGATGCAGCAGCGGGCATGGCGCTGTTTTGTAGCGCACACGCCTGCTCCGATTTGACCATAAAACTGCGTAGCGCGGCCGATATTTTTGGCTAGTCTTCCTGCAGCGCGGCGCCCACAGCCTGCTGCGCGTGAATCAGGGTAGTGTCGTATAGCTTCATCGAAGTGTGTTTCTGCTCGATCAACATGCCTATCTCGGTGCAGCCGAGAATGACGCCGTCGATCTGCTGCTCGCGCAGACGCTCGATGATGGCGAGGTAGACATCGCGCGAGTCATCATCAATCTGTCCAAGCACCAGCTCCTGGTAAATTATGTCGTGCACCATTTGCCGGTCATGGGTATCCGGCACCACCACCTCTATGCCAAATTCATCGCTGATGCGATTCTTGTAAAAATCGAGCTCCATGGTGAAGGCGGTGCCGAGCAGGCCGATGCGCTTGACGCCATCCTGCTGCAACACCTGCGCAGTCGCGTCCGCGATATGCAATAAGGGGATATCGACCGCGGCGCAAACCTGATCGGCGACGCGGTGCATGGTATTGGTAGCAATCACGAAGAAGTCGGCACCACCTGCCTCGAGCTTGCGCGCCGCGTCGGCGAGAACTTCGGCGGCAGCATCCCAGTCGCCCTTGTGTTGCAGATCTTCGATGGGCGCAAAATCGACGCTGTACATCAGGATTTTTGCCGAGTGCAGGCCGCCAAGACGCTCGCGTATCGCTTCGTTGATGAGGCGGTAATAATGCAGACTGCTTTCCCAGCTCATGCCGCCGATGATACCTATGGTTTTCACAATCCGACCTCCGAAAATAGGGCAATCATAACAGCCTGATTGCGGCTGCCAACTTGCCAAATCGATAAAACAGGGCTATGAACCCTGTGCTATGCGTAGTTTTGAATTCGACATCGCGCTTTCGGCGCTAAAAACTGAATCCCTGTATCAGGGACGGGCGCGATACCTGTTGGTGGAATCAGAGCAGGGGTTGAAATTGCAGCTACCGGCGAACAACTTTCGCAACTATGTCACCGCCAGCGGTATCAATGGCCGTTTTCGTGTCAGCATCGATGCGCAGAACAAAATTCTCGATTTACAGAAAATCTAACCGCTTTTCCCGCGCTGTGCCTGTTTCACATCCTGCTTCGCCTGCTTGCGCTTTCTCGCCTGTTCGCGCGCATCGCTGCCTATGTGTTCTTCGCCACGCGCCTCAGCCAGGCGCACCTGTTTCTCGCGTTCGGCAAAGCGGTCGCGCTCAGATTCCGACTTATCCTCGAAACAGGCAGGACAACTCACACCCTGCTGGAAATGCGTGCTTTGTTTATCCGCCTCGGTAATGGGGCGGCGACAGGCGTGGCATTGATCGTAAGAGCCTTTTTCCAGCCCGTGGGTGACGCTGACGCGGTTGTCAAAAACAAAGCACTCGCCATGCCATAGCGATTCGGCCTGATCGACCTCCTCCAGATACTTGAGGATGCCCCCCTGTAAATGATAAACCTCATCAAAGCCCTGCTGTTTCAGGTAGGCCGTCGATTTTTCACAGCGAATACCACCGGTGCAAAACATGGCTACCTTGCGGTGTTGACCAGGATCGAGGGTATTTTTCACGTATTCGGGGAAGTTGCGGAAGGAATCGGTATTCGGGATGAGCGCATTATCGAAGCTACCGATAGAAGTCTCGTATTCATTACGCGTGTCTATTACGGTAACCGACGGGTCAGATATCAGCGCATTCCAGTCGGCCGGCTTGACGTAGGTGCCGGACGAAGCCGCAGGATCAATCCCTTCGACTCCCATGGTCACTATTTCTTTTTTCAGTTTTACGCGTGAACGATAAAAAGGCATTTTATCGTCGTAGGAGAATTTGCTATCGAGGTCACGCAGGCGTTCGTCACTGCGCAGGAAATTCAATAAATTGTCGATGCCCTGCTGGCTGCCGGCGACGGTACCATTGATACCCTCCTCGGCCAGCAATAGAGTGCCGCGAACTTCGTCACGCAGCATTTGTTTGAGCAATGGCTGTTGTAGTTGCTGAAAATTATCCAGGCGAACAAAACGGTAAAGCGCTGCGATGACGATATCCGCCGACATGATTCACTATTTATCCTTCTTGCCAACGACATCGATATGATGGTCGATGAAATCGATTTGGTCGCCAGCGCGAATTTTCTTGCCTTTGCGGGTTTCTACTTCGCCATTTACGCTGACAAGGCCCTCGGCGATAGCCTGTTTTGCGACGCCACCGCTTTCCGCGAGCCCCTCAAATTTGAGTATCTTGTATAGTTCGACAAACT
>CAXBMV010000227.1:0-5724 GCA_963976575.1 uncultured Gammaproteobacteria bacterium
GACACCGGTAACCACTGTGACCTTACGCTGCTTGGCCAGAGCGGACAGTCCGCCGGTCAATTTTTTTACCACCTTGTTCTTGAAACCATTCACTCCGGCCAGGTCGATCTTCGGCTTGCCGAAATCGACACCATTGGCTTTCATATGTTCGGCCTCGGTAATAATCTGGGCGGTGTGCAGCAAAGCTTTTGATGGAATACAGCCGACGTTCAGGCAGACACCACCCAGGCTGTCATAACGCTCCACCAGAATAACCTTCTTGCCGAGGTCAGCCGCACGGAAGGCGGCTGTATAACCACCCGGCCCGGCACCGAGGACCACCACTTCGGCGGACATGTCAGCGGACGAGTCGGAGGCCGCGGTCGGTGCTGCGGCTGCGCTGGCGCTTGCTTTGCTGCTGGCGGCCTTACCACTGTCTGCCGCAGGGGTTGCCGCTGCAGCGGAGGTAGTTTCCATGCTGCCCAGCTTCATCCCCTTGCTTACCTTATCGCCGACGCTTACATCGAGCTTTTTAATTGTCCCGGCAAAAGGCGCGGGGATATCCATCGTCGCCTTGTCAGACTCCAGGGTGAGGATCGAATCCTCAAGTTCGACGCTATCGCCGACTGCAACGAGAATCTCTATAACCTCGACAGTGTCGAAGTCGCCTATGTCTGGTAGTAAAATATCTTTTTCGCTCATGACTATAAAAGTACTCTTCTAATATCGGAAATTGTCTTGCTCAAAAAGCTGGAAAATCGAGCACCCTGGGCGCCGTCAATAACGCGATGGTCGTAAGACAACGCAAGCGGCAAAATCATTCTCGCGGCAAAACTGCCGTCGTCCTGGTAAACCGGCTGCATTTTCGACCTGGCCACGCCAAGAATCGCCACTTCGGGTGCATTGACGATAGGGGTAAACTGGGTACCGCCAATCCCTCCGAGACTGGATATGGTAAAACAACCACCCTGCATATCGGCCGGGGAGAGTTTCCCATCACGCGCCCTGCCTGCAACCTCGGCCAGTTCCTCTGCCAGTGCAAACACACCCTTTTGATCGACATCACGGACCACTGGTACCACCAGTCCGTTCGGCGTGTCCACGGCCACACCGATATTGAAATATTTTTTCAGGATCAGGCGTTCGCCGCCGGATTCCAGCGAGGCATTGAATTGCGGAAATTCCTGCAACGCTGCAACCACGGCCTTCATCAGGAATATCAGAGGCGTCAAACGCAGGCCTTTCTTCTCGGCTTCCTTGGCCAGGGATTTACGAAAGGCTTCCAGCTCGGTGATATCTGCTTCATCGAACTGGGTAACATGCGGCACGGTGACCCAGCTACGATGCAGATGGGCCCCCGATATTTTTTTGATTCGAGACAGCGCCACGGCTTCGACTTCGCCGAACCTGGAATGGTCGATTTCGGGTGCGCTGCTCACCGCGAGGCCGCCTCCGGAGCCAGCAACTGCGCCACCCGACATGGTCGACTTGATCAGATTTTTGACGTCCGATTTCAGTATGCGTCCCTTGCTGCCGGTTCCAATAATCTGATCGAGATTAACCCCGAGTTCACGCGCGTAGCGGCGAATCGAAGGGCTGGCATGAATTACTTTGTGTGCAGCTGCGAGCGCCTCTGCTTCACCTGTTCCGGGATGGGGTCTGCGCTCTTTGCCTAATGGCAAATCGGCCTTGCTCGACTCGCTACTATCGCTACCCGCTTCGGCTGCCGCCACCGGGCTTACCTGCTCGGCTTCCGCAACCGGCGCGTCTGCAGCCGGAGTTGCTACTTCTGCCGCCGTCGCCTGCTTCTTCTCGGGCTTCGCCTGTTCATCACCGCCAGCGCCTTCGCTGGTAGTAATCACCGCGATTTCGGTACCTTCGGAAATACGCTGGCCGACCTTTACCTTTATCGACTCGATGGTGCCGGCAAAAGGACTCGGGATTTCCATGGTCGCCTTGTCGGACTCGAGCACGAGAATTGACTGTTCGGCTTCGACCACTTCGCCGACGGATACGAGAATCTCGATAATCTCGATTTCATCGAAATCACCGACGTCGGGCAGATTGATACTTTTATTTTCTGACACTTATAGACTCCAGATAGAGCGGCTAGACCGTCATCGGGTTGGGTTTCTCGGGATCTATATCGTATTTCTTGATCGCCTGTTGAACCAGCTTGTTATCGATTTCACCATCATCACTCAGGGCTTTCAAGGCGGCGACGACGATATAGTAACGATTCACTTCGAAGAACACTCTCAAATTGGCCCGCGTATCGCTGCGCCCGAAACCGTCGGTTCCGAGGGTAACAAAGCGCGATGGCATATATTCACGCAATTGTTCCGAGTAAGCGTGAATATAGTCGGTCGCCATGATTGCCGGACCTTTGCGCCCCGAAAGCTGGGTTTCGACATAGCTGCTATGGGCCTTCTTGGTTGGGTGCAACTGATTCCAGCGGGTACATTCCCTTGCTTCGCGCACCAACTCGTTGACGCTGGTGACACTCCAGATATCTGCATTCACCTTGAAATCGGCCTTTAATAGTTCCGCTGCCGCTATGACTTCACGCAGTATCGTACCGGAACCCAGCAACTGCACTTTGAGGCCTTTTTCATCCCCTTCGTCAAGGCAGTAGATCCCCTTGATGATGCCCTCCTCGGAACCTTTGGGCAGGGCCGGGTGGGTATAGTTTTCGTTCATAACCGAGATGTAATAAAACACATTCTCTTTCATTTGATACATGCGCTTCATACCGCTATGTATGATAACCGCAAGTTCATAGGCAAAGGTCGGGTCATAGGAAATGCAGTTGGGGATGGTTCCGGCCAGTACCAGACTATGCCCATCCTGATGCTGCAGCCCCTCGCCGGCAAGCGTGGTTCTACCCGCTGTGCCGCCCATCAGGAATCCGCGCACCTGCATATCTCCGGCTGCCCAGGCCAGATCGCCGATACGTTGGAAACCGAACATCGAGTAATAAATATAAAAAGGAATCATACTCACGCCGTGCGTGCTATAGGCTGATCCTGCCGCTATCCAGGAAGACATCGCACCGGCCTCGTTAATACCCTCTTCGAGAATCTGCCCCTTGATATCCTCGCGGTAATACATGACCTGGTCGGAATCCATGGGCTCGTATAGCTGCCCCTTCGAAGAATAAATGCCGAGCTGGCGGAACATGCCTTCCATGCCGAAAGTACGCGCTTCATCGGGAATTATTGGGACGATATTTTTGCCGATTTGCTTGTCGCGAGTCAGCGTCGAAAGCATACGCACAAAGGCCATGGTGGTAGAAAAATCGCGTTCGCCGCTGTCTTTCAACAGGGCGTCAAAAATTTCCAGCCCGGGGATAACCAGCGGTTCTGCGGTATCCGATCGCACCGGCATATAGCCACCCAGTTTTTCGCGGCTATTGCGCATGTACTTCATTTCCACGCTGTCTTCGGGAAACTTGTAGAACGGTGCTTCGGCAATGTCATCGTCGCTGATCGGGATATTGAATCGGTCACGAAATGCCTTCAGCGATTCTTCACCCATTTTCTTTTGTGAGTGGGTGATATTCTGTCCCTCGCCGGCTTCACCCATGCCATAACCTTTCACCGTCTTGGCAAGAATAACCGTGGGTCTGTCGGTATACTGCACCGCTTCGGCATAGGCCGCGTAAACCTTGTGTGGATCATGTCCACCACGGTTCAGGCGCCAGATATCTTCATCGGACATATCCGCAACCATTTCACGCAGCTCCGGGTACTTGCCGAAAAAATGCTCGCGGGTATAGGCCCCGCCCTTGGCTTTGCAGGCCTGGTACTCGCCATCGAGAGTTTCATCCATCAGGCGTTGCAACAGGCCGTCCTCGTCCCTGGCCAGCAAATGATCCCAGTAAGAACCCCAGACTACCTTTAATACATTCCAGCCTGCACCGCGGAATACCGCCTCTAGTTCCTGGATGATTTTGCCATTACCGCGCACCGGCCCGTCGAGTCGCTGCAGATTACAATTGACGACAAAGATCAGATTATCCAGATTCTCGCGCGCAGCCAGTGAAATGGCACCGAGGGATTCCGGTTCGTCCATTTCGCCATCGCCCATGAAGGCCCAGACTTTACGATCCTGCTGCGCCTGTATCCCGCGGTTCTCCAGGTACTTCATGAAACGCGCCTGGTAAATCGCCATTAGCGGACCGAGGCCCATAGATACGGTAGGAAATTGCCAGAAGTCCGGCATCAACCACGGATGAGGGTAAGAAGACAGACCATTTTTATCCAGTGCTTCCTGGCGAAAAGCCCTGAGCTGCTCTTCGCTGATGCGCCCTTCGAGGAAGGCTCGTGCATAAACGCCCGGAGCAGAATGTCCCTGGAAGAAGACCAGATCACCCTTGTTTTCTTCGTTTGGCGCCCTGAAGAAATGCATGAAACCGACATCGTAAAGCGTGGCTGCCGAGGCAAAGCTGGCGATATGTCCACCCAGCTCGCTGGACTTGCGATTGGCGTGTACCACCATCGCCGCGGCATTCCCGCGAATCACCGAGCGGATGGTGTGCTCTATCGCCTGGTCTCCGGGAATCGGGCGCTGATTGTCCAGCGGGATGGTATTGAGGTAAGCAGTATTCGCTGAAAACGGTAAATATGCGCCTGACCTCCGCGTCTTGTCGATGAGTCGCTCGAGCAGAAAATGGGCGCGCTCTGGACCCTCGCGGTCGAGCACTGATTCCAGTGATTCAATCCATTCCTGAGTTTCCTGCGGGTCTATATCAGTTTCATCTACCACGTGCATCGCCTTTATAGTAAATTGACAGAATTATACGGCATATTAATTTTACGCCTGATGGTATTATTGTATTTTATACATATATCATTAGATTAAACTCCACAGATTGCAATCATCAATGAAAAAAATTACCTTCATCAAGCCTGATGACTGGCACCTGCACCTGCGCGACACGCCATTTCTCGAGGCCGTGGTAGGCGACACCGCCAGGCAATTTGCGCGCGCTATCGTCATGCCCACCCTGAATCCACCGATAGTCAATTGTCAGCAGGCACTTGCTTATCGTGAGCGCATACTCGCAGCATGTCCTGCCGGCAGCCAGATGCAACCATTGATGACCCTGTATTTAACCGACCATACCTCTGTCGAAGAGATTGTGAGTGCCAGCGAGTCGCCGCATATTTTTGGCGCAAAACTATACCCCGCGGGCGCCACCACCAACTCCGAGGCAGGCGTTACCGATATTTCAAAGATGGATGCGGTGTTCGAAGCCATGCAAAAACATCGCCTGGTTTTACAGATCCACGGTGAGGTCACCGCCGCCGATGTCGACATCTTCGACCGCGAAAAGGTTTTCATCGAAACGCGGTTAGAGCAAATACGCCGGAATTTTCCCGAGCTGGCCATCGTGTTTGAGCATATCACCACCGCCGATGCTGTCGAATATGTCAGCGCGGCAGATGAAAACCTGGCAGCAACGATTACCGCCCATCATTTACTGATTAATCGCAATGCGATGCTCAAGTCTGGCATCAGACCTCATAATTATTGTCTCCCGGTAGCCAAGCGTGAACTGCACCGCAGCGCGCTGTTGCAGGCGGCCTGTAGTGGCGATAATCACTTTTTTGCGGGTACGGATAGCGCGCCTCATAGTCGCGAAAGTAAGGAATCCGGTTGCGGCTGTGCAGGCATTTATTCGGCTTATAGCGCGATCGAACTCTATGCCGAGGCTTTTGAGCGGGCTGGCGATTTTTCCGC
>CAXBMV010000228.1:0-5704 GCA_963976575.1 uncultured Gammaproteobacteria bacterium
TGTCTTCGAGCGAATAGGAAAAGCCCTGCCCCCGCGCGAAATGCTGCTTGAAGTTGGAAAAGCAGCACGAGAGCGGATGGCGTCGCGCGTCGATGATTTTCGCGTTCGGCAGGATCAGCCGGATGAAGGCGGCGTGGAGCCAGTTGTTGGGCAGCTTGTCGATGAACAGCGGCAGCATCTTGATTTCCATCAAGTCTTTCACTGCCTTGCTCATGTTGCGATCGTAGCCCTTAGCGTCGTCCTTGGCGATTGCGTTCATGGCGCGGTTGAAAGCCTTTTCGATCTTGGTGAAGCGCATCTCGGCTTCTTCGGGATCGGGGCCGGTGTCTTCCACTTCGGCGTCGTCGTCATCGTCGTCGGTGTTTTGCGCGGCGGCGGGCATCGGAATCGAGTTGGGGTCTTCGTCCAGGTCGACAAAACCGACCAGGATGTCGCTGAGCTTGGCTTCTTCGGCGCGTACTTCGTTGTAGCGCTCCATGATCATGCGCATGGTGTCGGGATAGCGCGCCAGCGAACTCATGGCCTGGTTGAGGCCATTCTCGATGCGGCGTGCGATCTTGATTTCGCCTTCACGGGTGAGCAGCTCGACCGTGCCCATTTCACGCATATACATACGCACAGGGTCGGTGGTGCGGCCGAATTCGCTGTCCAGGGAGGCCAGCGCGGCGGCGGCCTCTTCGGCTGCGTCTTCGTCGGGTTCGTTTTCTGTGTCACTGAGGATATCGTCAGACTCGGTCGGCGCTGATTCATGGACCTTGATGCCCATGTCATTAATCATGCGGATGATGTCTTCGATTTGTTCGGGTTCGACTATGCCTTCGGGCAAATGGTCGTTCACCTCGGTGTAAGTCAGAAAGCCCTGATCTTTGCCTTTCGCAATGAGTTCTTTAAGACGGGACTGCTGATCTTTATCCATAATGCCTCGAGTGGGAGAGAGTGCCAAAGTAACAGGGTAGTATATAAGACTTATTTAGGTTTTTCCAAGGTATCTACTGTCTTATATTTGCTTTGTGAATAATTTCTTGTGTTCCAGCTTCTCCGTCGCGGAGAGGCCTTCACCCGATTGCAGTTTTTCAATGAGCCGTTTTTTGCGGTGGCCAATATACTGTTTTTGCAGCTGTTGTAAACAATCGGCGAACATCTGCTCCAGGCTTTCGTCGTCTTCCACCGGCGGTTCCATCGCCGCCAGCTTGTACAGATGCGCTTCGTGCTCTTCGCCGCGGAAGCGGTCGAGCAGGTTTTGCGTACTGATATCGGGTTCTTCGTGGATGCGCTCCAGCAGTGCCAGCAGCAGGTCTACGCCGGGAATGCCGCTGTCGCCGAGGTCATACTGGCTGCCGGTGCGCTGCGCCAGTTCGGGTTTCTTCAGCAGCAGGTTGATCGCCAGCCGTGTCGGCGTCCAGTGCTGGTCGGGTAGCTTCGGTGCACTTTGCTGGCGCGGACTGTCGGATTCGCCCAGCAGCTTCAGCAGGCGGCTGTCGATCTTCTGGCCGAGGCGTCTTTCGATCTCGGAAAGGATTTGATCCTTCAGGCTTTGCAGCGGGATTTGCGCGAAGTAGGGGCGCAGGCGGTCGAGAAACTGGGCACGGCCCTCGGGGTTGCGCACATTGCACTCGGCGAGCAGGCCGTCGAACAGATATTCCGTCAGTGTCGAGGCTTGCTCGATTTGCTGATGGAAAGCCTCCTTGCCGTGTTCGCTGATATAGCTGTCCGGATCCTGGCCCTCAGGGAGGAATAAAAAACGCGCCAGGCGGCCTTCCTTGAGCGAGGCCAGGCATTGCTCCAGCGAGCGCCATGCGGCCTTCTTGCCGGCGGCGTCGCCGTCGAAGCAAAACACCAGCTTTTTGCAGCTGCGGAACAGGGTTTCGATCTGACGGTTGTTGATCGCCGTGCCCAGCGTCGCCACCGCGGTGTGCACGCCGTGCTCGGCCAGCGCGACCACATCCATGTAGCCCTCGGTGATGAAGATTTGCTCGATGTTGGTGACCGCCTTTTTTAATTCGTAAAGGCCATAAATCTCATCGCTCTTGTGGAATAGCGGTGATTCCGGTGAATTCAGGTACTTGGGGTTGTCTTCCGGGTCGATCACGCGTCCGCCGAAGGCGATGACGCGGCCGCGGCGGTCGCGGATGGGGAACATCAGGCGATGGCGGAAGCGGTCGTAGTGCTGGCCATTGTCTTTTGCCACCAGCATGCCGGTGTCGACCAGTTGTTTCTGCTCGCCCTTCAGGTTATTCCAGCCGGTGGGCGCATAACCGATCAGGTAATCGCGCGCGGTTTCGCCGCTGATGCCGCGCTGCTTCAGATATTCGATGGCCAGGGGGGCCTGCTTCAGCTGTGACTGGTAAAAGTCGCTGCATTGCTGCAGGGCCTCATATTGCGCGTCGAGTCCGTCTATCGGCTGTGCAGGTGCCCTGCCGGCCTCGTAGGGCACTTCTAATCCGAGCATCGAGGCCAGCGCTTCGATCGCCTCGACAAATTCCATGTGGTCGTAGTCCATCAGGAAGCCGAGCGCGTTGCCGGATTTCTGGCAGCCGAAGCAATGGTAAAACTGTTTGCCCGGGCTCACCGAGAAGGAAGCCGATTTTTCGCCGTGGAAGGGGCAGCAGGCCCAGAATTCGCGGCCCTTTTTCTTCAAGGGCACGCGGCTGTCGATGACTTCGACGATATCGACCCGGTTGAGCAGGTCGTCGATGAAGCTTCTGGGGACGCGACCAGCCATCAGCCGCGCCCCGGGGTCTTATGCGAAGTTTTAAGCAGCGTTGCGTTGCAGGGTTTCCAGCAGCGAGTCGAACTCGGCCGCTTTTGGCTTGACCATCCAGAACTTGCGTTTGAAATGATTGAAGTTCTCAAGAATGTACTGTCCCCATTCGCTGTTGGTTTCCTCGACGTATTCGCCTATCGCTTTTAACAGGTAATTACGGTGGCTTTCCATGGATTCGTCGACGATACGGTGTATGTCGATCAGCTCCTTGTTGACGCGGTCGTAAAAATTGCGATCCAGGTCGAGTACGTAGGCGAGGCCACCGGTCATGCCGGCACCGAAATTGTAGCCGGTATTGCCCAGCACCGTCACTATGCCGCCGGTCATGTATTCGCAGCCGTGGTCGCCTATGCCTTCGATAATCGCGTTGGCGCCGGAATTGCGCACCGCGAAGCGTTCGCCGGCCTGACCCGCGGCCAGCAGTTTGCCACCGGTGGCGCCATAAAGACAGGTATTGCCGATGATGGTCGAATCCTGCGATTTGAAGTGGCTGTTGCGCGGCGGCTGTATCACTAGCTTGCCGCCGGCCATACCCTTGCCGACATAGTCATTGGCATCACCTTCGAGATACATGTGCAGGCCACCGGCGTTCCACACACCGAAGCTTTGCCCGGCGCTGCCGCTCAGGCGCAGCGTGATCGGCTGCTCGGCCATGCCGTGGTTGCCGTGCACGCGTGCGATTTCACCGGAGAGGCGTGCACCGATGGAGCGATGGATGTTTTTCACCTGGTATTCGAATTCACCACCGCTGCCGGCCTTGATCGCATCCAGGCAGTCGGCCACCATTTGCTCGGCGAGTTCGCCCTTGTCCCAGGGCGTGTTGCGCGGCTCGGTACAGAATTGCGGCAAAGCCGGGTCGAGACCACCATCGTCCAGCAGCGGTTTCAGGTTCAGGTTTTTCTGCGCCGGGCTGTCGCCCTCGATAATTTCCAGCAGATCGGTGCGGCCGATCAAGTCTTCCAGCTTGCGTATGCCCAGCGACGCCATGATTTCGCGGGTTTCGCGGGCGACGAAGCGGAAGTAATTCTCCACCTTCTCGGCGGTGCCGACGTAATGCAACTGGCGCAGGGTATCGTTCTGCGTGGCCACGCCGGTGGCGCAATTGTTCAAGTGACAGATGCGCAGATACTTGCAACCCATCGCCACCATGGGCCCGGTGCCGAAGCCGAAGCTTTCCGCGCCGAGTATGGCTGCCTTGACCACATCCAGACCCGTCTTCAGGCCGCCATCGGTTTGCACGCGCACCTTGCTGCGCAGTTTGTTGGCGCGCAACACTTGATGGGTTTCGGTAAGGCCGAGTTCCCAGGGCGAACCGGCATATTTCACCGAGGTCAGCGGACTGGCGCCGGTGCCACCGTCGTAACCGGCGATGGTGATCAGGTCGGCGTAGGCCTTGGCAACGCCCGCGGCGACCGTGCCGACACCGGCCTCGGCCACCAGCTTCACCGATATCAGCGCCAGCGGGTTCACCTGTTTCAGATCGAAGATGAGTTGCGCCAGATCTTCGATGGAGTAGATGTCGTGGTGCGGCGGCGGTGAGATCAGCGTCACCCCGGGCTTGGAGTTTCTTAAGCGCGCGATCAGTTCGTTCACCTTGAAGCCGGGCAACTGGCCGCCTTCGCCGGGCTTGGCACCCTGCGAGACCTTGATTTGCAGTACCTCGGCATTCACCAGGTAATGCGGGGTGACGCCGAAGCGCCCGGAGGCCACCTGCTTGATCCTGGATACCTTGTCGGTGCCGAAGCGCGCCGGGTCTTCGCCGCCTTCGCCGGAGTTGGAGCGCCCGCCGAGCTGGTTCATCGCCTGCGCCAGGGTTTCGTGTGCCTCGGGCGAGAGTGCGCCCAGCGACATGCCGGCGGAATCGAAACGCGGCATGATTGCCTCGGCGGGTTCGACTTCGTCTATGTCTATGGCTTCGCCACCTTTCAGGCGCAACAGGTCGCGCAGGGTGGTCACCGGTCGGTTGTTCACGGTATCCGCATAGACTTGCCAGAGGGCGTAGTCGCCGCTGTTCACCGCCGCCTGCAGGCTATGCACCACGTCCGGGTTGTAGGCGTGGTATTCGCCGCCGTGGATATATTTCAGCAAGCCCCCCTGCAGGGTTTTCTTGCGCGGGTTCCAGGCGAACTTGTTTATTTTTTTCTGCTCGTTTTCAAGATCTTCGAATGTCATGCCGTCGATGCGGCAGGTGGTGCCGGCGAAGCAAAGGTCGGCCACCTCGTGGTGCAGGCCGACGATCTCGAACAGCTGCGCGCCGCGGTAGCTGGAGATGGTGGAAATGCCCATTTTTGAAATAATCTTGTACAGGCCCTTGTTGATGCCTCGGCGATAGTTGGAACCGGTGTCGGGGCAGGACAGATCCTGTAATTGCCCGCTGCGCGTCATACCGACGATGCTGGCGTAGGCCATGTAAGGGTAGATCGCGGTGGCGCCGAAGCCGAGCAGTACCGCCATGTGGTGCGAGTCGCGTGCGTAACCGGTCTCGACGACGATGTTGGTGTCGCAGCGACCGCCGCTGTGGCACAGACGATGGTGTACCGCACCAGTAGCCAGCGCCGCGTGCACCAGTAACTGTTGCTGCGGGATATTCTTGTCGCTGAGCACCACTATGACCATACCTCGGCGCGAGGCTTTCTCGGCCTGGTCCTGGATATCGATGATGGCCTGTTGCAGAGATTTTTTCGCCGGGTCGTAACCCAGCGGAATGACTTCGTGGGCATAGCCGCGGTCGTGCCAGGACATCAGGTCGACGAATTTCTGTTCGGAGAGTATCGGAGAGGTGACGATGAGCCTGTCGGCGTGCTCGGCGGCCTCGTTGAATAAATTGTGTTCGCGGCCGAAGCAGGTTTCCAGCGACATGACGATTTTTTCACGCAGCGGATCGATAGGCGGGTTGGTCACCTGGGCGAATTGCTGGCGGAAGCTGTCGAACAGCGAACG
>CAXBMV010000229.1:0-5664 GCA_963976575.1 uncultured Gammaproteobacteria bacterium
CCCGGTTAAACCCGCACGTAAACGCATATGGTAAGCCGTCGTTATCCACTGATCATCGCGTAACTCTTTTGGTCCACGCATGTTATGACAGCGACTACAGTTATCCGCCCATACTTTTGAGCCGTTGGAAAAGTTACCGGCTTCAGGAAATTCAGCCGCCTTTGCAACGGTTACCAAACCACCTAATGTCAGTAAAAATACTGCAAACAACGCAATGCTACGTATTGTCTTGTTAAAATATTTCATATCGTTCTCCTCAGAATCCATAAGCTAGTTGAAGCATGGTGAGATCCAGGTCACTATCAGCACCCTCTAGACCATCATTTAATTCATGCGTTAATTTGGCGATAAAGTTATTAGTCACCAGGTAGTTCACACCGACCGCTGTTTGCTTTTGATCAACACTTGCATGCGGTGAGTCGTAGTCGGTATAACGCAGCACCGCTTCCCATTTGGTATTCGGTAGACGGTAGGCAAACTGGGTGTACCAGGTTATCCACTCTGCTGCTTCGCTTGCCGTTACTCCGGTTGTAGATTCACCGACCTCAGTTTTAACGTACTCACCTCGCAGACTCATATTTCCGCTAAACCAGACAAAATCTGCGCCAATGACATCGTAGTCACGTGCTGATTCACCGACTATTGAACCCACTGTGCCGGCAGGTAAAGCATCGTCATCACCTTCAACATTAGTCACGGTCGCCATACCGGTTGCAAAAGAAAAACCGATTTCAACAGAGGGTATTGGCAGTATGGCGATACGACCACCAAAGGTTTTTTCACCATCAACATCAGTGCCAAAACCTTCTGCGGCCACACCGTCCAGTTCATAACCCTCAATACCACCTGCGCCATCATCTTCGGCTTCGGCATTTATCTCAGGGCCGTTGGAAACAAACACGGCATAGTTGGCACGCATGCCGCCCATGGGGAAGCCACCACGTATCTGAAAGCCCAGATCTGAAATCGGTGCAGCACCGTCATGACCGAAACCCGGTGGCGCTGAAGTTAATTTATTAATCCAGGAAGGATGCAGGTTTTGCCGGAATTGACCGATGGGGCTGAGAAATTTACCGGCAACCAGTGCGGCATAGTCATTCATAAACCAGTCAATGGTCATGTATTCCAGCGCCACTTCGGTCTCTCCATCATCAACAACTTCATATTCCAGTTCTGCCTCCATCATCACTGTGTCACGATACTGATAATGAAAAATTGGGGCGAAAGTGCCAACAGCAAAACTGCCGTCATTACTTTCCTTTTGTGCGTATCCAACATCTGCATAACCTGACATGTGGAATAAAGTGTTGGGACTTTTCCATTCAGTGGCTTGTTGAACTTCGGTATTTAATGCGGTTACCTGGTTTTGTAACGCATCGATCTGTTTCTGTAAATCAGTGTTACTTGATTGAGCTACTGACACTGCTGGCAACACCAATGAAACCGCGGCCACCAGTAATTTTTGTCTGAACGTACAGTATGAATAGTCCATGATGCTCACTCCTAATTAAGTTTATAAAATATATCTATATCGTTTGTATCTATTTCTATTCGTGTCAATTTTTTCTATACACGCGGCTGCGGCTGCGCATAATCCATGTAATGTTTAATACTGGATGATTGACAAAAATAGCGACTCCTTCTGGAGTCTTAATCGATAGGTGGCCGAATATCCGGAGGGATTATCTGGCTATGATATTGGACCAAGTTATCATTTGAGAAGTGGGAAATATTTATAGATTTAAAGAAGTACTTGGTAACTATTTTAAAAAGTGAAACCTGTTCTGCATGGCCGCAAGACGAACTAATTGTATAATCGACACAGCAACCTTTTTCCACTTTTGAGTGATGATTAACATCGTCGACTGCTGTTGCTTGACCTGTCATCGTCGAGGTCATTTCGTGGCAGTCCTTTTCATCTAATGAAGACAATGAAATATCTGCGGATACAGAAAGTGGGAGCCAAGCCAGGGATATGGTTAAGATCCAGTATAAAAATGTATGGACTCTTTTTCTCATTAGTTTTTTATCTACAATTACCCCGATAACCATCCGCAATGAATATCAGGATAATGATTATTTATCCCACCAATATGACTTAAATCAATATTCGTGATGAAAACCAATAAAATGCATTTCAGCCCTGTCGTAGTGCAGCGACTAATTAAAGCAAATCCTATACGAAAGAGTTTTAGCTTGGGGCTAATCAATTCATGAATTAATCAGACTACCCGTCTAATACGGTGGAATCTGAGTATGCAAGGAATGCGTATCGCACTAGCAGGGATATACTGGTGGTTGTTGGTATCTGCAAGCATTTGGGGCATACCACCGTACGCAGGCGCTCTACTTTTGTCCTTGCCAGGTCTCGAAATTTGATCTAGCGGGACGGGTTTACAAAGGAGTTCCCGCACCGACGAATCTCGTCATTTCGCCACACCAATACAAAATTGAAAGCATTGTAGAAATTGGTGTAGATATAAATTCAGGATAGATCATGTTTGGGAAATCTACCTCGAAACTGATCTATATCAATGCTCTCCACGCTAAAAAGGTGTGAACTACAAATCCTTATTTAGATAAAGAAAAACCAACATGAAAAAGATAGTTTTTTACCTCTATATCGTCGCCTTCCTTCTACTCGGTATCAACGTAACACATGCAGGGCCAGCCGTGTATATACCACTGGGTTCGGGCAATCAGGTAATCGCAGTCGACGCGGCCACCGATCAAATCACGGCAACCTACTCTGGTGTCATCAATGCGCACGGCCTGGTAGCGACACCGGACGGCGAGTATCTAATTGCCGGAAGTCTCACCGAGGAAACACTTAAACCTGATCAGGCAAAAAACACCCCTAACAGCAAACTGTTTCTGATTCACCCGGGTCATGGTCATGTCATGTCGACAATACCGGTGACGGGCTGGACGCATCATCAGGCCATTACCCCAGACGGTAAATATCTCCTGTCTACGCACGGTGCTCGTGGGGGCATCAGCGTTGTTGACGTGGTCGAAAACAAACAGATAAAAACCATCGAAACCGGCCTGGCACCTAACTTTACATTGATCACCCGAGATGGAAAAACAGCTTATGTGAGTAACGCCGGTGGTAATTCTATTAGTGAAATCGATCTCACTAGCTGGCAGGTGAAACGCCAGCTCGAGTCAGGGCCGGCGCCCGAGCATATGATTTTTTCCAGAGACGAAAAAACCATCTATGTGACCAACCCTCGCAAAGGTGAAGTTAGCGTTATAGCGATTGATTCGGGGAAATTAATTAACAGCTACACGATAGGCAAGGATGTACACGGACTGGACATCGGCGATGATGGCATTACCCTGTTTGTCAGTAGCAAGAAGGATAACAAGCTGGTCGCCGTCGATACCCTAACGGGGAATAAACGTGAACTATCTTTATCGCCAGCACCCTATCACCTGAACTCAATCACCGGCACCGGAAAAGTCTATGTTTCCAGCCGCAATAAGCCGGTAATCTGGGTGGTTGACCAAAAAACCATGCTGACTACCGGCGAAATAATTTTACCGGCCGGTGAAGGTCATCAGATGGCAGTGGTTAACTAAGTTACAGATCTGATCGGCTTGCCGCGCAGATTTAATCACGAATATAGGCCATCACGGAATGGCCAATATCAAACTCAGCATATAATGTCGAGAAGGAGATCAAAATGTTAAATCACTTTAAAACCGCATTAATATCAGTATCCCTGGCTTTAGCGTCTTTTCAGGCGCAAGCACAGAATTATTCCGATCGCCCTGGAAGTTGGCACTACGACTGGGGCTGGGGGCATATGATTTTCGGTTCCCTGATGATGATACTGTTCTGGGGAGGTATTGCCCTGGCGGTGGTACTTGTTATCCGTTCGAATCGCAGTAGTGGTGAGGGCAGCCAGTCGGGCAGGAAATCTCCGCTGGATATTCTTGATGAGCGATTCGCACGCGGCGAAATCAATAAAGAAGAATTCGAAGAGAGAAAGAAGTTGCTCTCCAACTAATTGTGCCATTAGCTGCTGCGTGCCCTGTTACGGATGGCTTCCAGCCAAATTTGTTCGACAACGACTTATTACAACAACTTGATCCTGCCGATCCCTTACTGCATTTAGCAGCGGTGATTCCCTGGCGGGATTTTGATCAGGTTTTTAGCCAGCACTACACGCAAGGGCTGAGGGCGCCTTGCAAGCCTATTCGCTTAAATGGTTGGTCTACTGCTATTAAAGCAACTGGAAGACCTTAGTGACGAAGCGGTGGTCGTACAATGGAAACGCAATCCGTATTACCAGTCGTTTTGTGGCATGAGCGAGTGCTCGCGCAACGACCCTGGGACAAGCACAAAGTCTATTCCCTGCACGAGCCTCAGGTATACTGCATAGCCAAAGGCAACCTCATTGTCGGCGCCGGTCAGTCATCAACAAAACCAGCATGATAGTCATACCTCGCCGGAGGTGTTAGCGCACATCGAAACTTCGCGGGGAAAAGCCGTCAAGACGGCGATCTGTGATCGGGGTTATCGAAGGAAACAACAGGTCAATGGCACAGCGATCTAGTTACCGAACACGTCCAAATACCAAATTCCGATCAGCAACAGAACCACCCCCAGACTCCCTTGCAACCAACGCTCATGCAAGTGCTCACCTAACCTTGGCCCGATCCAGGCGCCGATAACCGTACCTGCCAGTAGCAACAACAAGAGTGGTATATCGAGTTCGATTCCTAGTCGCATATAGTTGGCAATCGAGGTGACCGAACTAACCGCAATGGCCAATGCCGCGGTACCCGCGAAGACAGACTGGTGGTTGTCGGTCTATGCACGCATCTGGGATGCATACCGCTTTACGCATCTGGTGGTGCCGATGACGTTTCACAGGCGCTCTACTTTTGTCCCTGCCACAGATCAAAATTTGATCTCGCGGGGCGGGTTTACAATGGGGTTCCAGCACCGACGAATCTCGTCGTTCCACGCCATCAATACCTGAGTACCAGTTTGATTGAAATCGGTCAGGACGAAACGTCGTAATAGATCCAGTTTCGAGAAGCCAGCAGAAAATCGATTAATACTATTGCTAGCTATTCTGAGGACGTGAACTAAAAAATTTTCTTTTTAGATAAATAACAATCCGTATGAAAAAGTCAGCTTTTGCCTTACTATCATTTTCTTGCTAGTGACCAATGCCAATGTAATTCCTGCACGCTTGACTATGTATATAACACTATGGGCGGAAAACAAATCTCCTGCAGTTAACAAATTTCTAATTGTCAATATTTCAGCAGCAACCTCAGAATGCCAAAAAATGCACCCAGGGCATAGGTCAAGGTTTTAATAAAATCTAATATGCATTTTTCCATCCATAAAAAGTGGACATCCATGTCCGAAGCATCTCGCTTTGTTTTATTTGCCAAAAGTCTTACGAATATAGCTAAGTACCATTGAAATATCTGTTGTACTCAAATTCGGATTACCACCTTTCGGTGGCATTGCCATTGGTGAACCTGGACTCTGGAAACCATTAATGATGTGATCGACAAGTACTTCATCTGTTTTTGATAAAGCACCATTGCTACTGGCGAAGTCAGGCACTCCCGGAAAGGCACCCTCACCATCACCCCCATGGCATGCGATACAGGATTTAGTGTATATTTCTTTAC
>CAXBMV010000230.1:0-5656 GCA_963976575.1 uncultured Gammaproteobacteria bacterium
GGCGATCACATCCAGCGGTGTATCCGGGGTGATCACCCTGGCGCATTCGACGATGCGTGGCGCCATCGCGCGCAGCGATTCCGGGCTGATTTTATTTTCGTTATGTATACGGCTCTGGTATAGCGCAACGCCATCGACTCTCGAGAACAGGCGACGCCATTCGTATTCTATGGTGTAGTCGGTAGCCAATACGATCAGACCGAGGCTGGCACGACTGGCGATGCCAGCATCGACATCGAAGGGTAGATTTTCGATCAAAATGGTTTCCTCTGGGAAACCGGCCGCGGGCTGGTTCATGGATCACCTCTGCATGGCGCTTTGAAGAAATTCGACTCTAACATGAAATCAATTTTGAACTAGCCAAAATGCAGCCGGGCAGGACGCAAACCCCTGCCCCGGGCAATTTGAGAAAGCTGATCTAAGCTACTGATTTTCCGGCAAACTACGTCAGATTTGCTAGACTCAGGCAGGTTTTATTTATTTATCGTGAGATTCATTGAAGGAAATTGACCCTATAGATGCCTCGCTGGAGGTGCACGAACTGATTCGCGACGTACCGCTGGATCTGTTGCCGCATGCGCCGATGCGTGACCTGTTTCGTTGCTGGCAAGCGGCTCGGGACAAGCATTTCCGCACCCCCCGACTGGACGACATCGATAAGAACTTGATGTCGGCAATGGCACCCGACCTGATGCTGCTCGAATCCGTCGACGATGGACGCGACTATCACTACCTGCATCACGGCCAGGCGATAGCCCTGAATTTTGGCCAAAACATGACTGGCTATCATATTTCCGATCTGCCATCGGCTACCGCTGAATTTTATTTTGACCTGCTGCCACAACTGGCGGCTGACATGAAACCAATGTTTTGCCGAGCCGATGGCGCAGCAACCTTATTCGTCGAATACTGGGATCGTTTATTTTTACCTTTATCCGAAGACGGTAAAAAACTGGATAAAGTGCTACAGCTGAACCTGGCGCAAACCTCGCGCACCAGCCCCGAAGATTTTCTCAAATTGGCGCAAAATCTGAATCACATGATTCAGGGGATGTGCGTGGTCAGTGGAGACAATAGGGTGACACTGTGGAACCGTCCCTGGCTGGATTTGTTCAAAATTGATATTTCCCGATTGACAAGGAATATGAGCTTCGAGGAATTCATTGCCGCCACCCCGATTGCCTTCGAATGGCCGTTGTTGGCCGACCAGAGCTGGCCGGACCAGAGCCTGAATCTGGACGGTAAAAAGCCCGCATCGATTTCCTTCAAGGAGGAACAGATTCTCGAGGACGGTCGATACCTCGAAGTGATCGCGGTGCGCCTGCCCGATGGCGGCGTTACCACCACGGTGAACGATATCAGCGCACGCAAGGCCGCTCAACGCGAACTGCTACAGTCCAAACTGGTGCTGGAAAAAACGGTTGCCGAACGAACCGAAGCCCTGCATGGAACCATCAGCGAACTACAACACAAGGCGGTCAAGCAACAACTCCTGGAAGAAAAGCTGGCGCAACAAAAGGCGCATATGGAAGTCACCCTGCTGTCGATTGGTGATGGCGTAATCGCCACAGACGCCAGTGGCAAGTTGGAGTTGCTCAACCCTGCTGCCGAGAAAATTCTCGGATGGACGCAACGCCAGGCGCTGGGGAGACCGGTGCAGGAAGTATTTAAATTAATCAATGAGCACAGCGGCAAGAAACTACCCGACCGCGTCGAGGAATGCCTGAAAAACGGCAGCTCTGTTAAGGGTGACAGGGAAACAGTACTGATCAACAAAAAAGGCAGGCGATTCAATATCGATGAACGCATTTCTCCGATCTACAACGACGACCGGATTTCCGGTGCGGTCATCGTATTCAGGGACATCACCGGTGCGCGCGAAGAAGAAAGACGCATCGTCTACCAGGCATCGCATGATTTGCTAACCGGATTATCGAATCGCCCGGCCTTGATGAAATCCCTTGAGAATGCCTATGACCGCTACCAACGTTACGCTACCAGCTACGCGATTCTGTTTATCGACCTGGACAGATTCAAGACCATCAATGACAGCGAGGGGCATGCTGCCGGCGACGAATTTTTGCAGTTAATCGCCGAGGCGCTCATGTCGCGCACGCGGCGTCACGATTGTGTGGGTCGCTTCGGCGGCGACGAATTCATCATACTGTTGGAAAACTGTGGTCTGGACGATGCCTGTCGCATAGCCGAACTGGTGCGCAAGCGCATTAACGCCTGCGAGTTAAGCGGTAAACAGAAGGTTTATAGTGGTTCCGCCAGTATCGGCATCAGCCTGTTTGACAAGGCCGGGTTAACCCTGAACAAGCAACTGGATTACGCCGACCAGGCCAGTTACGCGGCCAAACGCGCCGGCGGGAACAAGGTATATCTCTGGAACAATGAGTCTGCCCAGCCGGTTTCTGCCAGTCCGGCAAGTAAAGAAAAGGTGCAGAAGTCAGCCTGAGCGCGCTGAAATAAAATGCCAGGCTGTTTCCAGATCGCTATGGTTGATCTGGCAGTGGCTGACAGCACGCAGCGCGGGTTTTGCGAAATAGGCAATGCCAAGGCCAGCGGCCTGCAGCATCAAACGGTCATTGGCACCATCACCAATAGCGCAGCAATCAGATAACGTCATTCCCAGCTCGCTGCTGCGGCGTTTCATCAACTCGGCCTTATACCCGGCGTCAACGAGATCTCCCTGCAGCCTGCCACTTAGCCTGCCCTGAACCAGGTCGAGCCTGTTGCAATAGACCTCATCGAATCCGAGACGACGCGCCAGTGGTTCGGCAATCTCGCCAAAGCCACCACTGACGAGAATGCAGTGCATGCCGCTGGCTTTGGCAGCACTGAGCAGATATTCGGCCCCGGGCATGAGCCGCAACTGCTGCGCAACTTCATCGAACAGGCTTACCGGCTGGCCTTTGAGCAAGCCGATGCGCTGTTCCAGCGACTCCCTGAAATCGATTTCTCCGCGCATCGCTGCCGCGGTAATCGGAGCCACCTTATCGGACAGGCCGAGCATGGCGGCAACCTCATCCAGAGTCTCCGCATCGACCATGGTCATGTCCATATCACAGACCAGCAGCCGCAGCGCCGGGCTATTTTCGGGTTGTACCAGTACATCGACCTGCTCCAGTTGAGCTAGCAGGCGCTGCAATAAATGCCAGGCACCAGGCGCATCTGTGCTCACCGTGAAATGAGCAACCCTGTCGTTCACAGTGCGCTGTTTTTCGATAATCAGGTCACCAAGCAAGCCGGGCAATCTTGCCCGTGCAGGCTGCAGCGACAGCTTCGCACACAGGCTGATTACGTAGGACTGTTTTGCGTTACCGCGCTGCAGCCAGCCCGGTTCAGCTATGGTCATCGCGCTCACCTCAGACCAGGGAAATTGAGATATTGCACGTCGGTGATATTGGGCAGTTCGCGCAGACGCGTCAGGTCATCGCTGCCCAGTTCTTCGTCGATTTCGAGCAACACTATGGCGTTGCCTTTCTCGCTGTCTCGACCGAGATGCATGTTGGCGATGTTAATACCGCGCTGCGCGGTGGTAGAGCCGATATCACCTATGACCCCGGGGAGGTCGTGGTTGGTGATATACAACATATGCTCGCCCAGCTTGGACTCCAGCGGTATGCCCTTGACGTCGATCACCCGCGGACGGTTCTGTATCAGCGTGCCGCAAATACTGCGCGTCATGGTCTCGGTTTCAACGCCCACAGTGATGCGGCAGGGGTATTCGTCCCTGCCCTCGTTATGGGCTTCGATGACGTCGATATTGCGATCCCTGGCTATTTCGCGCGCGTTGACCGAATTGACGTAACTGCTATGCCGCTCCAGCACCGACTGCACCACCTGCACGGTGAGCGGCGACACGTTCAAGTCGTTGGCATCTCCGCCATAGGTTACCGTCAGTGTCTTGATCGGATCGTGGGTCAACTGCCCGACAAAGGATCCCAGGCACTGCGCCAGTTGCAGATAGGGCTTCAGCACCTTGGCTTCCTCGGCGCTGATGCTGGGTGCATTGATCGCATTATTGACCGCCCCACTGAGCAGGAAATCGCTGATTTGATCGGCTACCTGCACGGCTACTTTTTCCTGCGCCTCAACCGTAGAGGCGCCCAGATGAGGCGTACATATCACCGAGTCCAGGCCGAACAGAATGTTTTCCTTGGCCGGCTCGACCTCGTATACATCCAGCGCCGCACGCAGGGCCAGTTCGTCGACCAGACCGCCGCGAGCGCAATTGATCAGCAAGCTACCCTGCTTCATCTGGTTGAGCGCGCTGGCGCTGATAATATTCGTCGTCTCCGGGGTTTTCGGCACGTGCAATGAAATGATATCGGAACTGGCCAGTAAGGTTTCAAGGTCGACTTTTTCCACGCCCAGCTTGTCGGCACGATCCTCGGTCAGAAACGGGTCGTAAGCCTGTACGCGCAAGCCATAACCTATCGCCTTTTTTGCCACGATAGAGCCGATATTGCCGGCACCGATCAGGCCGAGCAGCTTGCCGGTTAACTCCATACCCATGAATCGCGATTTCTCCCACTTGCCGGCATGGGTAGAAGCGTTCGCCTGCGGTATATGCCGCGCCAGCGACAGCATCATCGCCATGGCGTGTTCGGCCGTGGTAATGGCGTTACCCAGCGGTGTATTCATGACGACTATGCCGCGACGGGTACAGGCATTCACATCGACATTGTCGACGCCTATGCCGGCGCGCCCGACCACCTTGAGGCGCGGCGCATGCTCGAGCATTGCCTCGGTGACCTGGGTGGAGGAACGAATCGCGAGGCCATCGAAGTCTGCGATCATATCGAACAATTCGGATTCGCTCAGCTTGCCCGGCTGCACCACTTCAACGCCCCGGTCTTCGAATACTGCCAGTGCCTGGCTGGACATGGAATCGGCAATTAATACTCTTGGTTTAGACATGATCAAACTCCTGCTTTGAGGTCGCAAACACCCAGTCCAGCCAGGGCGTCAAGGCTTGTAAATCGCTGGTTTCGACGGTAGCACCGCCCCAGATACGAAATCCGGGAGGGGCACTGCGGTAGTTACCAATGTCCAGCGCGACGTTTTCCTTCTCCAGCATGACCAGCATGCGTTTGATCGCCTGCTGCTGCTCCTCTACGGAAAGACGGTTGAAGGCAGCATCGCTGATACGCAGGCACATGGAAGTGGGCGAGCGCGTGGCCGGGTCTCGCGCCAGCCATTCGATCCAGGGGGATTGCGTTACCCAGGCATCGATGCAGGCGAAGTTATCACGGGTACGTTGCCACAGTGCTTCCACGCCACCCAGACCCTCAGCCCAGGCCAGCGCGCAATGCAAGTCTTCCAGCGCGAGCATGCTCGGCGTGTTAATCGTCGCCCCTTCGAAAATACCCTCGATCAGCTTCCCATTTTTGGTTAACTGAAAAATCTTCGGTAGCGGAAAAATTGACGCACTGGCTTCGAGCCGGGCCACCGCACGAGGGCTGAGGGCGAGCATGCCATGCGCACCTTCGCTGCCGAGCACTTTTTGCCAGGACCAGGTAACCACGTCGAGTTTATCGAAATCGATCGGCATAGCGTAAGCGGCCGAGGTAGCGTCGCAGAGCACGAGGCCCTCGCGTTCCTGTTGCAACCAGTCGAGGTTGGGCAGACAGACGCCGCTGGTAGT
>CAXBMV010000231.1:0-5655 GCA_963976575.1 uncultured Gammaproteobacteria bacterium
GCAAGCCTTGCCAGGCCTGCTCAGCGGCGGACCGGGGCAGGGCGCTACAGGCGCAAAACTTGTCGAAGTGCTGCTGTTGCGACATAGGTTTTTGCGGTGCACCAAGCGGGTAGCTTGTCTCCACGCATTCGCTGCTTTGATTGCTGTAAACCAGGATGCGGTCGGGTTGCAGCGGATCGTAGTTTAATTCAGGGCGATGCTGCACAAATGGATGTATCGAGATTTTTGCTACCAGTTGCCTGACGTCCGGCCATTGCCAGCTTTGCGCTTCGATATCGGCTATAGTCAGGCGACCGTATAACAAGGCCATTGTTGCGCAATAGGGCAGGCTGAACAGCGCCTCGTCGCGATTACCTGGCTGGGCATAGGGCAGAATGGCGGCGTGCATTTCTGGCAAATGCAATTCGATGCTGTCGATCTGGCCGGGGTCGGCGATAAGGGCACGCATCTCCAGCATGCCGGTCATGATGCGGTGGCTGTAGCCGCAACTCGGCCAGGGTTTGAAGACTATGCCGTGTTCGTCCAGCGCCAGCTTGCGACCCAGTTGCTGCATCGGTTTTTGCAGACGCTGCCGCTCACCATGCGACATCAATACCAGCATGCCAGCCTCATGCTCGAGCATATTCGCCCTGCCGCCCAGTCCCTCTGCGGCCAGGCAGGCGGCGAGAAAACCGCCTTCGACCGCAAAGCCGACCTGTAGCGGTTTCGCTTCCGAGCCGAACTGTGCGTTGTAGCCCAGCCCGCGGCTGCAGGCAATGGCCAGGGCATTGGTGGATTGGGCGGCGTCGAGTCTGCGCAATCGAGCCACCGCCGCAGCCGCGCCTATCGCTCCGAGGGTTGCGCTGGCATGCCAGCCGCGCGCGTAATGCTCCAGGTTGATCGCCTCGCCGATGCGAGCCACCACCTCGAAACCAACCAGATAGGCATCGAGCAGACTTTCTCCAGTCAGCTTTTGCCCGGCGCCAGCGGCGAGCAGCGCGGGCAGTAGTATGGCGCTGATGTGCGTGTTTCCCGGGACTTCCCAGTCATCGAAATCCAGCGCATGCGCGGAAATGGCGTTGACCATCGCCGCCGCTGAAGGATTGGCCCGATGGGTGCTACCGTAAATCCTGGACGCCGCGGTTGCATATACCTGCCCGCTACTTGTCAATGCGCGGATCGTTTTCTGTGTTACCGCCTGGTTGGCGCCAGCGAGCATACAGGCGTAGTTATCGATTATCGCGTGGCGCAGGAATTCAACACTTTCGACACCTGGCTGTGGCGATGCGGTAGCGATGAAACGACCCAGTAATTCCAGTGCTGTATCAGCCATCAGATATTGTCTCTGCAATAAGGTAATCGAAGTCGGCTCGATTAATCATGTCAGCTCGGTGGATAGTGTCGCGGTGGTATGCGCGGCCAGATTTGAATGGCATCATAGCAATAGAGTACTCGATTAAAAATAATGAATTTCCCGGCAAGCCATATCGACAGGCCCAGACTTCGGATGTGTCTGTTCCATGAAGGCTGCGCGTTCAGGTGTAGAGCATGAAAGACCGTCCTATCCTATTGTTGGCCATAGCGCAGACGCTGATCTGGGCCTGCCTCTACTACAGTTTTCCGGCGTTGTTGCTGCAATGGGAGCAGGCGCTGGGCTGGAGCCGCGCCGAATTAACCGCTGCGATTACGCTGTCCTTGTTTATTTCCGCCTTTTCAGCACCGCTGGGCGGGCGCCTGATCGATGCCGGCAAGGGGCCGTTGATGATGACGCTGAGTTCGCTGCTGGGAGGCATCTGCCTGATGCTACTGGCGCTGGTCGATCAACTCTGGCAATTCTACCTGCTCTGGGGCCTGATCGGTATGTGCATGTCGGGTAGCCTCTACGAACCCTGTTTCGCACTGATTACGCGCGCACGCGGTGTTGCAGCGAGGCAGGCAATCATCTTTGTTACTCTGGCCGCCGGTTTCGCCGGTACCATCAGCTTTCCTGTGGCGCACAGCCTCGCGTTGAATTTTGGCTGGCGCGGCGCGGTCATCGCCTTCGGCCTGGTGGCAATACTACTGGTTAGCCCGCTGATGTGGCTGGGTAGCAGCGCCCTGGAGCAAAGTGGGAGAACGCGACAGCTGCCGCAGGGTGGTTCCAGCATTGCCCTCGCCGGGTTGCTCAAGTCAAAGCTGTTCTGGTGTCTTGCCGGCGGATTCGCGCTGGCGGCATTGGTGCACGGCGTGACCCTGCACCACCTGTTGCCGATACTGGACGAGCGCAAAATCAATGCCGAAGTCGCCGTGTTTGCGATTTCGTTTATCGGTCCGATGCAGGTCGCCGGCCGGTTGGCGCTGATGGCAGCCGGGCGCAACGTTTCTAATCACGCCATTGCGGTGAGTTGTTTTGTGTTGCTGGGGCTATCCATCGTGCTGCTGACCTGGGGCGGGGCAACGCCGGTTTTACTCATCGGGTTTGTCATTTTGTTCGGCTCGGCCTACGGTATGGTCAGTATCGTGCGACCCTTGATCGCGCGCGATCTACTCGGGGAAAACCAGTACGGCGCCAAGTCCGGAGCCCTGGCCATGGTTTATCTGGTTGGTTCGGCCTCCGCCCCCTATCTGGGATCGCTGGTCTGGTCACAGGGCGGTTATGCATTATTGTTGCCGGGATTGATTTTGCTCGCGTTGGCGGGCCTGGGTCTGTACATGTTCGCGCATAAACTTGCCTCTGCAGGTTAATTTGCCCGCCGAAGGGTTTACACTGTGTGGCTCAATGCAATCACCCGGTAACATTCATGTCTATGCAACTCATAGAACAGGCACAGCAAAGCCTCGAGGAAATTCGTAGTCAGGGTCTGTTCAAGCAGGAACGTCCGCTGCATTCTGCCCAGGGAGGCAGCATACGTACCTCAGGCAGCGAGGAACTACTCAATTTCTGTGCAAACAATTATCTTGGTTTTGCCAATCATCCTACGCTGATTAAAGCCGCCCATGCCGGTCTCGACAGCCACGGTTTTGGCATGGCTTCGGTGCGTTTCATTTGTGGTACCCAGGATATACATAAAACCCTGGAGCAAAGACTCGCGGCATTTTTGAAGATGGATGATGTGATCCTGTTTTCCTCCTGTTTTGACGCCAATGGCGGTGTTTTCGAGGTGTTACTCGAGGATACTGATGCGGTCATTTCAGATAGTCTGAACCATGCGTCGATCATCGACGGTATCCGCCTGTGCAAGGCACAGCGTTTGCGCTACGCCAACAACAACATGCAGGAACTGGAAGAAAAGCTACAACAGGCGCAGTCGGCGCGCTTTCGTCTGGTAGTCACCGACGGGGTTTTCTCGATGGATGGCACGCTGGCACGATTGCCCGAAATTTGCGATCTGGCCGAGAAATACGATGCGCTGGTGATGGTGGACGATAGCCACGCGGTTGGATTCGTCGGTACACGCGGCGCCGGCACACCAGATCATTTCAAGGTCGAGGGCAGGGTGCATATCAACAGCGGCACCTTCGGCAAGGCCTTGGGCGGTGCCAGCGGCGGTTATATCGCAGGACCCCAGGCGATCATCGATTTGTTGCGTCAGCGCGCCCGCCCTTATTTGTTTTCCAACAGCCTCGCGCCGAGCATAGTCGCCGCGACCCTGGCCGCGCTGGAGCTGGTCGAACAGGGTGACGATCTGCGTCAGCAGCTACGCGATAACACGGCTTACTTTCGCCAGCAGATGAGCGCGGCAGGCTTCGATGTCATCGACGGCGAGCACGCGATTGCACCGATCATGATTGGTGATGCCAAGAAAGCGCAGGAATTTGCCGCCGCGATGATGACAAGAGGCGTCTATGTCACCGCTTTTTCTTTCCCTGTGGTACCCCGGGGAATGGCGCGCGTGCGCACCCAGATGAGTGCGGCGCATAGCCGCGAACAACTGGACAGCGCGATTTCCGCATTCATCGAGGTCGGCAAGCAGGTCGGCCTGATTTCCCGAGGTAAATGAAATGAGAGCATTGGTAAAAGCCTTCGATAAGCCGGGCCTGTGGTTGCAGGACGTGGATAAACCCGAGCCCGGTCCCGAAGATGTGCTGATCAAGGTTAGCGAGGTGGCCATCTGTGGCACGGACTTGCATATTTATAACTGGGACCAGTGGGCGCGTGAGCATGTGCCGGTGCCGATGACCGTCGGCCACGAATACATCGGCATAGTCGAGCAGATAGGTGCCCAGGTGGATTCGGTGAAGGTCGGTGATCGAGTTTCCGGCGAGGGCCACATCATGTGCGGCGTCTGTAGAAATTGCCGTGCCGGGCGCGGGCACCTGTGCCGCGACACCCAGGGTGTCGGTGTCAACCGACCGGGTGCCTTCGCCGACTATGTCTGTATCCCGGCGGAAAATGCCTACAAGATCCCGTCGCAGATCAGCGACGATATCGCTTCCATACTCGACCCGCTGGGTAACGCGGTACATACCGCGCTATCCTTCGATCTGGTCGGCGAGGACGTGCTCATCACCGGTGCTGGACCCATCGGTTTGATGGCCACCGCTGTGGCACGTCATGTGGGCGCGCGCCACGTTGTCATCACCGACGTCAACCAGAAACGCCTCGACATGGCCAAGCAATTCGGTGCCAGCCGTATCGTCAGGGCTGACAAGGAAGATTTGCATGACGTCATGGATGAGCTGGGCATGCTCGAAGGTTTCGACGTTGGTCTGGAAATGTCGGGGAACGCCAATGCGCTGGCCGACCTGATCGGCATACTCAACCACGGCGGCAAGATTGCGCTGCTCGGCATATATCCGAATATCCCGCAGGTAAACCTGAACCAGGCAATCTTCAAGGGGCTTAGCCTGAAGGGCATTTATGGCCGTGAAATGTTCGAGACCTGGCACAAGATGCTGGCCATGCTCAGCAGCGGGCTGGACGTCAGCGCGGTGATTACCGACCAGATCGACTTCGAGGATTTCGAGACTGGTTTCGCGCGCCTGAACGCCGGTGAGGCCTGCAAGGTAGTAATGCGGTTATAAAACGGCTATTCCAGGTTAAATCGAAACTGGCTAAAGGGATCACTTCACGCCAGGCGGGGAAGTTGAGAAGTAAATATTAAGTGAACGTCATCCCGGAATGCGCGCAGCGCATGTCCGGGATCTCCAGATGGTTCGCGCTATCCGGCTAGCCAAATCCTGGGGATACCCTCCCGGGCAAAATCTCCATTATCTGAATAGTCCCCTAAAGCCAGACGGCATCGAACCTCGCGTCTGATCGACGGCCTGCGGCCGTCGCTCTTTAGGCAGCGCCATTCGACACCGCCTGGCTGGGAAGTGGCAACAGAAGTAAAAAGTGACTATCAACCCGGGAAGCACGATAGCGCATTACTCCTGAATAAAAATCCGAGCTGGCTTCAATAAGAATTCACATCACGCCAGACGGCACCGAACCACGCGTCTGATCGGCTGGCCTGCGGCCAACCGCTCTTTAGGCCGCGCAGTTCGACGCCGTCTGGCTGGGAAGTTGAGAAGTAAATATTAAGTGAACGTCATCCCGGAATGCGCGCAGCGCATGTCCGGGATCTCCAGATGGTTCGCGCTATCCGGCTAGCCAAATCCTGGGGATACCCTCCCGGGCAAAATCTCCATTATCTGAATAGTCCCCTAAAGCCAGACGGCATCGAACCTCGCGTCTGATCGACGGCCTGCGGC
>CAXBMV010000232.1:0-5645 GCA_963976575.1 uncultured Gammaproteobacteria bacterium
ACGCCTGCGGCGTTTCCGGGATGACGTTCTGGTGGTTGGGTTTCACGCGGTTTTGTGCTGGAACTCAGGATTGCGGGGTATTTGTTGGAAGCTGATGATTGCCAGGTTTGATATGGTTTTGCGGCGTTCTGCGAACGCAGCTTTTTAAACTGGGTCCCGCGGTCGAGCCGCGGGATGACAAAGGGTTGCCCCTGGCTAGTGGGGTACCTGGTAGCCCTATTACAATTAGATCGTCATTCCGGAAGCCAATCCACCCACAATTGTCATCCCGTGGCGGGACGCCGCATCGTGGCTAGCTGTGTGAACCGGGCCTTTAATCAATCTCGATCATTTCAAAGTCATCCTTGCCCATGCCGCAGTCCGGGCAGAGCCAGTCTTCGGGGACGTCTTTCCAGCGCGTACCCGGAACTATGCCGTCTTCCGGCCAGCCCTCGGCTTCATCGTAAATATAACCGCAGATTATGCATTCCCAGCGCTTCATCAGACCTCAGTACTTATCTTTTAACAAAATGTAATGACCAGCTATATAGCTCATTAGTTCGATTTCGCGTTCACTTAGCGCGCGCACTTTGCGGGCCGGGTTGCCGAGATAGAGATAGCCCGACTGCAGAACCTTGCCCGGTGATACCAGCGAGCCGGCGCCGATCATGACACGGTCCTCGACGACCACATTATCCATCACGATCGAACCCATGCCGATCAGGCACTGGTTGCCGATGCGGCAGCCGTGCAGTATCACCTTGTGCGCCACGCTGACCTGGTCACCGATATGCAGTTCGGCGCCCTCGGCGTTATATTCGCCGCGATGGGAAACATGCAGTACGCAGGCATCCTGGATATTCGTGTTGTTACCGATGCGGATGATATTCACATCGCCGCGGATTACCGTCAAAGGCCATACCGAACAGTTGTCGCCAATGACAACATCACCGATTATCACGGCGGATTCATCGATACGGCTGTTCTCGCCAATTTGCGGCGTCTTCTCCTCGAAACTGCGAATCACGGTTTCATCCCCCGGTTCTGTACTCATGGCCTGTCAAAGCGCGTATAGTAACGATTTTTCAAAATCACGCACCGACTTCGTGAAATTATCCGCACCTAAACTGCCCAAAATACCCACTGATTTGAAATCAAGGCTGGTTTTATACGCCGAGCTGATTCGGCTCAACAAGCCCATTGGTGCTTACCTGTTGCTATGGCCTACGCTGTGGGCGCTGGCCATCGCCGGGCAGGGTTCCCCCGATGGCTGGGTACTCTGCGTATTTATCCTTGGCGTTTTCCTGATGCGCTCAGCAGGCTGTGCGATCAACGATTATGCCGACCGTGACATCGACCGACACGTCTTGCGCACCCGTGATCGTCCGTTAACCTCCGGAAAGATCAGCGAAAAAGAAGTGTTGGCTGTGTTTGCATCGCTTTGCCTGCTGTCTTTTTTGCTGGTGCTGAACCTGAATAATTTCACCATTTTACTGTCCCTGGTCGGTCTGGCGCTGGCGGCGACTTATCCGTTTATGAAGCGCTACCATTACCTGCCGCAGGTACATCTAGGCGCGGCCTTCGGCTGGGCGGTACCCATGGCCTTTGCCGCGCAGCTCGACACGGTTCCCAAAGAGGGCTGGTTGCTCTACGTGGCGGCGCTGATCTGGGCGGTCGCCTACGACACCATGTACAGCATGGTGGATCGCGAGGATGACCTCACCGTCGGGGTGAAGTCGACGGCTATTCTTTTCGGTGAATACGACCGCGTAATGGTCGCGCTGTTTCAGTTACTGTTTTTGCTGACGCTGGTGTTGATCGGGCAGGAACTGGAATTTACCAGTCCTTACTATCTCGGACTCGGCGCGGCAGCATTGTTATTTGCTTATCAGCAATTTGTTATTGCCGATCGCGTGCCGGCGCATTGCTTCATCGCTTTCCTGCACAATCACTGGGTTGGTGCGGTGGTGTTTGCCGGGATCATCGGCCACTACTACCTGCTTTAATCCGACTCGTCGTCGGGTATCTTGAATCCACTGGAATCGACCAGCGCAGACATTTCATCGGCCAGCGCCAGCACCAGTTTTTCATCCTGTTTGCTGAATGCTTCATCGCGCTGGGTCATGCTGCTGAAATCGAGCACTCCCCAGATTTCGCCGTGCATGTAAATCGGTGCACCGATAAAACATTCCAGCGGCAGCGAGCTGTATAACGGATGATGCAGTTCCAGCGGGGCCTCGCCGGTTCTGATGACCGCGATCAATTCCTGCCGGGATATGACTTCGCGGCAATAGGAATTACCGAGGGGGTAAACCTCGCCGGGGACGAAGGCACCAGAGTTGGATTGCACCGCTTCCAGACGGTAACCGCCGAGCTCGACACTTGCCATGACTCCCACAGTGAGTCCAAGCGCACGGATCCCCTGTTGTAGAATTTCATCGAATTGTGGTTGTAAGTTACCGAAAGGCATTGCGACTACTTGTATCCTGCAATGAGTAAAAACTCTATGGTAATGGCAGGCAGGGCTAAAACTAATTGAAATTAGCTATCAGGCACCCCCGTTCTGCTTGTTGGAAATTCAGCCGAAATTAAGGAGATTCTAGCCAAATCAATAATTTATGCTGGCATCAGAAAATTTTATGATTGATTTTATTTATTAAAACAAACATTTCGGATTGTTTGCGCGGTTGAATCAGTGATTTCACGCCCGGCCATGTCGATAAAACCCACTAATGTGTCGATAATGAATCTTTACTCAGGCCCATACCAGCGCCACATAAACCTGGAATGTCAGGTAAATGCCCAATAATGGAGCGATCCAGAGGCGCAGCGGAGCTTCGCGCCACAGGTAAGTCGAGGCAGCGAGCACCAGAAGGATTTCCAGCGGCCCGAACAGGTTGCCGTAGTAGTTCGGATCCCAGTAGGAAACCGGGCTGGCGAATTTCCATTCGAGAAAAGGAAAAAAGTGGCGATGCGCATCATCGTGATGTAGGGGTAGATCGCCGAGGCAGTGCAGCAGCATGCTGGCGAACAGTAGTAGCATCAGCTGCCAGCGCATTTTCCAGCTGATCAGCATGGCCAGCAGAATCAGTGGGATCGAGTTAAAAGAATCGATCCATGCCTGCCAGAAGGGGCGGTAATACTCCAGCGACCAGATTTGCTGCTCTGCGGTACCGATCATCTTGTGCCAGCCATAAAATAACAGCATGACCAGATCGGGAATTAGCGCACCGACCACAATCGCGCTGGTTTTTGGATGGTTAGGATTGCGCGACAACAAGGCGAGATTGAAGATGACGTGGGCCGGCGTGTTCATCTGGGGGCGGTTACCTCGTTAAACTGTGCCAGCAACCAGTCGCGCAGGATGCGTGGGCCGCTCTGGTCGAACAAACCTTCGCGGTAAATCAGATAGTAACCGAATTCGGTAGTTATCGATTGTTCGACGGGTCGCAACAGCTGGCCACTGGTGATCAGGTCATCCACCAGATAGCGCCAACCGAGGGCGACGCCCTGGCCGCGGCAGGCCGCCTCGATGACCAGCGGGTAACTGTTGATTTGCAGATTGCGGTGTCGCAGGGGCTCATCGATATCGTTACCGCCCAGCCAGATTCGCCAGTTCATCCAGTTCCAGTGGCTGTCTTCGAGGTCGATCAATTCAGCCTGTAACAACCAGGCTACCCAGTCCTGCTGTGCTGCGGCGTGTTCATAATCCGGGCTGCAAACCGGGAAAACCTCTTCGTCAAACAGGCGTAGCGAGTGATAGCCCGGCCAGTTACCGTCGCCGTGCAGGATACTCACCTGTATGCCATTGGCGAGGCATTCGGAGTCGTCGTCCGAGGCCACCAGACGCAGCGAAATATCGCCGAGCAATTGCTGTAATTGTTTCAGGCGCGGGCTCAGCCAGTGCGCGGCGAACGATTGATCGCAGGCGATGACCAGTTGCTGGCGGACCTCGAGATTTTTGATATCGGTGGTGGCACCGGCCAGCTGTTTCAGGATTGCGCTTACCGTGTGCTGATACTCGCGCCCCTCGTTGGTCAGTTGCACGGCCCGGTGCGAGCGCGTAAACAATTTTAGTTGCAGGCTGTCTTCGAGGTTGCGAATTTGCTGGCTGACCGCCGCCTGGGTCAGGTGCAGCTCTTCGCTGGCACGGGTAAAGCTGAGCAGACGCGCCGCGGCTTCGAATGCGATCAGTGGGTCCAGTGGTGGCAGGCGGCGCTTCAACATAAATAGATAAGATATATTAATCTTAAATAATAAGAAATAGCCGATTGAGCCGAAATATGCATTAGTCTAAATTATAGTCTGCTAACCGAAGAGGTATAACCATGAGCGCAGTAGCATTGAACAAACGTGATGGCGATTCGCCGTTTGACCGCGACCCCGCCAGTTCCTTTACCATACCGTCGCGCTATTACCTCGATGCAGATATCCTGGAGCTTGAAAAAGAAGCAATTTTTTATCGCAACTGGTGGTATGCAGGGCATCAAAGTCAGATCGCCGATGCCGGTTGCTACCTGACTATCCAGCTGCTCGATCAAAATATCATCGTCATCCGCGACAAGTCGGGTGAACTCAAGGCCTACTACAATGTTTGTCAGCACCGCGGCCATGAATTGCTCAGCGGTAGTGGCAAGGTGCGCACCATTACCTGCCCCTACCATGCCTGGTCCTATGGTTTTGACGGCGATTTAAAGGCGGCCAGGAACACCGACAATATGCCCGGCTTTGACAAGTGTCAGTTTTCTCTGAAGCCGGTGCAGGTCGAAGTTTTCTGCGGTTTGATATTCATCAATCTCGACGCCGATGCGGCGCCACTGAAGCAGCAGGCGGCCGGACTCGAAGCTGAAATCCGCAGCTATTGTCCGCGCGTGGACGAGGTGGTTTTCGCGCAGCGTGACAGTTACCAGGTGGCCAGTAACTGGAAACTGTTGGCGGATAATTTTCTCGAGTGTTACCACTGCCATCCGGCGCACAAGGATTTCGTTGATCTGGTCGACATGGATAGTTACAGCTCGAAAGTTAATGGTATTTATTCCAGCCATATTTCAAACGCGGTGGCAACCACCGATAGCAGCGCCTACCAGTTTAAGAAAGGCGAGGTCGATTTCGGTTACGCCGGCTGGTTTCTATGGCCCAATCTGACCATCTGGATTTTTCCCGGCGAGCCCAATATTTCAACGCTGCAAATGATTCCCGATGGCGTTGGTCGTAGCATCGAGTACCAGGACTGGTACCTGCCTAATGCCGAGCCGACAAAGCAACAGCGCGATGCGATGATTTACCAGAAAGACGTGTTGCAACCGGAAGATGTCGGGCTCTGCGAAAGCGTGCAGCGCGGCCTGCAATCGAAGGGCTATAACCAGGGCCGCTTCGTCATCGACGAGAAGCGTAGTCATCTCTCAGAACACGCGGTGCACCACTTTCAGCAAATGGTGGTCGACGCGCTGGGGAGTGATATTTAGATAATCGCGAGAAGGGCGCAGGGACGCTAAGGAAAAAGTGGCGTTCTTCGAACGCAGCTAATTAAACTGGGTCCCGCGGTCGCGCCGCGGGATGACGAAGGGTTGGCTTCGACTAGCAGGCTACCAGGTTATTAGCCTTTAAAAAAACAAACCGTCATCCCGGAAGGCGCGCAGCGCCTGTCCGGGATCTCCCGACGAATG
>CAXBMV010000233.1:0-5619 GCA_963976575.1 uncultured Gammaproteobacteria bacterium
TTGTGGTTTGGGAGGTACTGGGGTATCGTGCTAGATATTAAATTAAGTACATCGTATAACTCTTTGATAAATATAGAAGCATAAAGGTTAGCGATTATCGCGTTACCACACACACTTGGCTTTTGCTATGGCAAGGATAGGATTTTGTCAGCCCGCGTTTTTGGGGTTGGCTGTATTGGTCTCACTGGCAATTTTTCTCTGCATCGGAACCGCGATGGCGGATTCGAATGCGCGTAAACAATCCCCGGAAAACCTGTCCGTCGCGATTACTATCGATGCTGAAAATCTGATCGAGCTTTACCAGTCGGTGCCGGATCTTAAAATCATCGACTCCCGTCTGGCCGAAGATCATGGCCCCGGCTTTATAGAAACCTCATACAATCTTCCGTTGGCACAAACCAGTTGCGCTGCCCTCAATGCGATGGCGGATAGTAAGGATCAGGCGATAATATTTTACTGTAACGGAAGTGCCGCCGATGCCAGCATCAAGGCAATTCAAATAGCTGCGGGCTGCGGTTACCAACGTCTCTTTTGGTTCCGCGGTGGATTCGCGGAGTGGGAGGATAAGGATTATCCGTACTTGATCGAATAGCGCTATGCTGGCGCGACTCTACAGCTTTAAATTTATCATCAGTATTGCGCTGGTCTGGCTCGGGTTACTCGCCTATGGACTGGCTTTTTACAGCACCCATGTCTATCGCGATCAGGCGATAAACAACCAGGTGCAGTCCCTGCAATCGATACTGGAAATGAAAAGCAGGGAAGTTATCGACGATTTATACGATGAGCAAAAGCGTTTTGCTTATCGCCTGCAAAACGAGTCGGCCTTCAGACAAGCGCTGGCAACAGGGGATTCGGCAGCCATGTCTGCCTGGCTGGATCAGAGTTACAACCGTTTCCAGGAATCAACCGGCTTATTCAGACTGCGTGCCCTGATAGTACGCAATCTCGACGGCGAGATTTTTGCGTTGAGCTCCGATGATGGTTTGAACAGTTATTCGGGCTGCCCGAAATTGCTGGAGACAATCGAGGGTCGACTGGTCAGGCTGCTGAAGCCCAGGTATGCGCTATGTAGTCACCAGAATAATTTCTTCGCCGAGGTGTTGATACCGGTGGGTATACTGCAGCCGCAGGCCTATCTCCATGTGGTCGGCTACGCCGTAGAGGGACTCACCGCGATTGAGAGCGACCTCGGTATGCCTCTGAATATAGAGCGCAGCGATGGTAAGCAACTATACAGGTCGGAAAACTGGAGTGTGGGTAAACAGGGCGAATTCCTCTATCCGGCTTTCAAATTATTCGGTGATGACTCCAGCCAGGCCGCAATCATCACGGCCTCGTATAACCAGCAGTCATTTATCGATGGCATGGGTCAGACCGAAGCCAATTTTTTCATCTTCACTACGCTGGCGACCATTGCCGCCCTGGTGCTGGTCATTGTCCTGTTGAATCGCGCCTTTCAGCCTATGAGCAAGTTGAGGAATTCGGTGGGTGCATTGCTAACCGGCAGGTATGCCTCGATCAGCGAAGAGAACCTGCCCCACGAACTGCGTGACCTGGTGGTGGCCTATAATGAGATGGTGGAAGGTCTCGAAATCGAAACCATTTCCCGCCGTCAGATAGAAGAAAGACTGCGTTCCGAAAAAGATTTCATTTCTACCACGCTGGACTCAATAACCAACCCGGTTCTGGTAATCGATTCGAAAGACAGGATCAAGCTGGTCAACCCCAGCGCCGAGAAATTGTTCGGCGACAAGGAGGTAGATTTGATCGACACCTCCATCCACGAGGTTTTGATTCTTTACGCCAATCGACAAACAACCCGCATCGTCGATATCAGTCAGCTACTCAGCAACAAGCAATCCATGAGTTCGATGTTTTTCTTTGATGCCGACAGGAATATTGTCGAACTCGAATTCTCTGCTTCACCGATGATTGATCTGGAGGCTGAAGATGTTGGTTTCGTTATCATTCTCAAAGACGTTTCCGAATTTCGTAAATTGCGCCGAAAACTGAGTTATGAAGGTAGCCACGATCAACTCACCGGTTTCCTCAATCGTACCGCCTTCGAGCACAAGTTCGAAAACCTGGTGATTGAAGACAATAACTCCATCTCGCAGCATGTACTCGCTTACCTCGATGTCGATCAGTTCAGGATTGTCAACGAAACCTGCGGTAGCACCGCGGGTGACAGGTTGTTAAAGCAGATCGGTAATATCATCAAATCACATGTGCGCAAGTCCGATATCATGTCGCGTCTTAGCGGTGATGAATTTGGCATAGTCATGCCATTTTTTGACATGGAGCCGGCGTTGCAAACGATACAGCGCATCATCATCGACATTCAGCACCATGGTTTTGTCTGGAATGAAAAGGATTACCAGGTGACTGCCAGTATTGGTGTGATGGCATTCGGGCGTATTAATGACGAATACGCAGAATACTATTCAAAGGTGACTACTGCCTGTTTTCTGGCCAAGCAAAACGGCGGTAACCAGTATCACTTCATCGAGGAAAATGACGCAAAAGTCATGGCGCAACAAGTCTCGATGGACTGGGTTTCGGGGATAATGAAAGGCTTTACCGAAGACCGTTTCTGCCTCTATGTACAGCCCATTGTTTCGATGGACGATGACATCACGCGTAACCATTACGAAGTTTTGATTCGCTATCAAAACGATGACGGTACTATCGTGCAGCCAAATGATTTTCTACCATCGGCGGAGCGCTATAACCTGATTGAGCGCATAGACAAGTGGGTGGTGAGCAAGGTCATATCCTGGTTGCAGCTAAACAGTGAAAAAGTGCGCGAAGTCATGTTTTCAATCAACCTCTCCGGACGCAGTCTCAGTTCTGAATCTTTTCACAAGTTTCTGCGCGAAAGCCTCACCGACAGTAATGTCGATATGAACTCCCTGTGTTTCGAAATAACCGAAACCGCAGTGGTCGATAATGTCGAAAGATCGGTCGAGTTCATCAATTCCATCAAACAATTGGGCGTCAAGTTTTCTCTCGACGATTTTGGTACGGGCCTGTCTTCATTCAGCTATCTGAAGCAATTTCCGGTGGACTATTTGAAAATAGATGGCGAGTTTGTGCGCGACATAAACGATGACGACAAGAGCTATGTCTTTGTGCGTTCTATGACCGAGGTAGGGCATTGTCTTGACATGAAGGTTATCGCTGAATTTGTCGAATCTGACACCATGTATGGCAAGTTGCGCGAAGCCAATGTCGATTACATACAGGGCTATACAGTAGGCCGTCCGGTATCGATACAAACCCTGATCGATGGTGAAGTCGACATCGAAGTCGTCAAGGTGATTAAATAACCGCCTTCAGTGAACTTAACGAACTGCGCATTTCACGAAAACTGGGCACCATCTCTTGCTGTAATAATTTTTCCCTGTCCTGACCGTTGCGGGTCGTGATGACCTGTTTGATGGTTTCCATTTCCAGATAGGGCGCGACCATATGCAGGAAGTCGTATTGGTAGGCGGATATATGGCGCGACTGGCGCACCCCTATCTTGATCATGCTGTCGGGGAACAGATGGCTGGCATCGATATAGCTTAATCCCTCATCGTCCTCGCCACGAGCCATTTCGGCAATGATGCCGGCCCCCAGTCCGAGCCGGACATAGGTCTTGATGACATCCGAATCGGTTGCGGTAAAAGCGACCCGTGGCTCGAGATTGGCCGCCTGGAAAGACTTGTCCAATTGTGAGCGTCCGCTTAATCCCAGCATATAAGTCAGTATCGGGAAACTGGCGAGGTCGGGCAGGGTGATGTTCGACATGCGCGTGAGCTGGTGGTCCCTGGGCACGACGATCAGGCGATTCCAGCGATAGGCTGGAATCGTAATCAACTCGCCTCTATCGTCGATTACTTCCGAAGCAATGACGAAATCAACCTGGTTGTTTGCCGCCAGCTTGCACATGGACTTTGGATTGCCCTGATGCACACGTAGTTCGATATGGGGGTAGAGCCGTGAAAACTTCTGCAGTATTGGCGGCAGTATAAACTGAGCCTGGGTGTGGGTGGTTGCTATGGTCAGGCTGCCCCGGTGGCTCTTGCTGAACTCTCGCGCTGCCTGTTTGATATTGCGAGCGCTGCTGAGCAGGTTGGAAACGTGTTCGAGTATGGCGTGGCCGGCCGGTGAAATCGCGGTCAGCTTTTTTCCGGAACGCTCGAAAATCTGAATATCGAGTTCGTCTTCGAGGAGTTTGATCTGGTGGCTGACACCCGGCTGCGAGGTATAGAGATCCTCCGCGGCTGCAGAAACATTTAAGTTATTCCGGACTACAGCGTCCAGAAAGCGCAATTGTTGTAGTTTCACCGTGTGGCAACTGAATCTAAATTAGCAATAACCATTGAGTTTACAAGGATGGCAGGGCATGACAACCAGTTTATACAATAGCCGGCAAGCCAGTGCGGGGTTGCTAGTCGCTGGAGCCGCGCGAGAAGTCTATCGATTTCACCCTGGGCGAAAGATTGATCTCATCGATGACAGCGTTGTCACTGGATTGCAATATATGGAGTATCTGCGCGGCGACATCTTCGACCTCGATGGCGTTTTCCGGATTTGCGCCAGGACGGAAGCTTAAGTCGTCGAAGAACGGGCTGCGCACCATGCCCGGATTGACCAGGCTGACCTGAATACCATCGCTGGCGCAGTCCATGCGCAGGGCCTGGCAGAATCCGCGCAGGCCGAATTTGGCGGCGCTGTAAAGGCTACCCTTTCTGCCAGCGACAAGAGATGATTCAGAGCCAATGAAAATCATTCGCCCGCTACCCCGCCGCCGAAATCCCGGCAATAGCACCCGGCTCAACATCAGCGCGCTGGTCAGGTTGATGCGAATCGAGGCGTCGATCTGGGCAAGGGAAAACTGTTCGATGGAGCCGAATAAACCCTGACCTGCTGCGTGCACCAGGCAGTCATAGGGGTGCTCTTTGAGCAGACGGCGAACTGCGCTATCGCTGCTTTCCAACTCGCCAAGATCGATTGAAACAGGGTTGAAGTCAGGGTGCTCCAGCCCGGCGACCTCGCCGCGACGGCTAATGCCGGTAACGCGGTATCCTTTTTCCAGTAACAGGCGGACTGTCGCCAGGCCGATTCCGGAACTGGCACCGCTAACCAGGGCAATTTTCTGCGGTTTAGTCATGCCATTCGCAGGGGTGGTATATTTCCGGCGAAATGTACTTCATCAATTCGTTTTCGCAATAGCCGATCATTTCTTCTTCCTGCGCTTCGGGGTAACTGATTATGCCATTATTAAGCGCCAGGTTTTGCGCAAACAGGGGTTCCTGTGGATACAGCTGTGACATTTTACGGAAGTGGCTTTTGCTCAGGCGGAAATTACCCAGGCTAACCGAATGGATGGCAGCAGGCTCGACGCGCGCAAAGATTTGCTGCAGCAATGCGCTGAAGTCGCGTTGATAATGCTGGTGGTAAACCAGCGGGTCCAGGCGCAGTCCAACAGTCCATCCGGCATCGACCAGTTGGCGCATCGATTCGATGCGTTTGGCGATAGCGGGGACACCGTGTTCAAGTTTGGCGTGGCTATGACTGTCGGTAAAACTGAATGCGGTGACTATGCGATCACAGGGCTGATGTTTT
>CAXBMV010000234.1:0-5601 GCA_963976575.1 uncultured Gammaproteobacteria bacterium
AGCAATGCCCGGGTTTTCCTGCAGAAACCCGGGAGAACAGGCCGGATAGCCGTCTATGGGAAACAAGCGATCAACCTTTCGCTTTGATTCGGTAAAACGGTTCTCAAAATGAATAACAATGTCCGCGCTCGAAGCATAGGAAGAATCCTGTTCCCAACCGGCATCCAGATAAATGCTGACGTCAGGGTTCAACGAGCGAAAGTCGGCCAGACGTGGCCGCAGCCAACGAGTGGCGAAGGCGGGCTCGGCGATCACGCTAACCGATTTTTCCTCGGTGTATCTGCTGGTGAAGGCGCAGGCTTCTGCCATGATCTCGAATGCCTCGTTGATACGTGGTCGCAGGGCGCGCCCCTCTTCGGTCAGAGTGACTCGATTGCCTAACCTGACGAACAACTTCACCTGCAACCAGTCTTCGAGCGAGCGAATCTGCTGGCTGATGGCACTGTGACTGACACATAGATCATCGGCAGCATCGGAAAATTTTTCCAGGCGCGACGCGGCTTCGAATGCGCGCAATGCCGATAAAGGGGGGAGCCGGTGTTTCATCGCGCAAGCGTAAGCTCATCTTACGCTGAGTTCAAGAACTTCGAATTCACGAGATTTTTATCCTGCGCGTATAGTTTCTCCGGTTTCAGTACATTTGCTGAAATAAACCGTGCTCTGCGCAAGCCCTGTCCCGGGATATGCCAGACACGCGCTCTCGAGTAACCGATGAGGATGGATTAATGAAAAAGATAAATATGAAGCTAGTATCAGCAATACTGACAATTGCGGTGTCTGCCATAGGTGTAAGTTCGGTGCAGGCAGCAGAAAACTGGAAATCCATCCGCGTAGCGACAGAGGCTGCCTATCCGCCATTTGCATTCAAAACCGCGGATGGAGAACTCGCCGGATTCGATATCGATTTCATCCATGGCGTTTGCAAACAAATGAAAGCGCAATGCGAAATCGTCGAGCAGAATTGGGATGGCCTGCTGCCGGGCTTGAGAAGTAATAAATACGACGCCGTAGTAGCTTCCATGTCGATTACCGAGGCGAGGAAAAAAATCGTTGATTTTACCAATCGCTACTACCGCGACCCTGCGCGCTTTATCGCCAGAAAAGGAGCGGGCCTGGTAGATACTCGTGAAGGCATGAAAGGGAAAAGAATTGGTGCGCTAATCGGAACCACTCACCAGGAATTCGTGGAAAAGTATTACCCCGATTCAGAGCTGGTTCTTTACCCAACCCAGGACGAAGTTTATCTGGATTTGACCAGCAGTCGTCTCGATGCGGCGATAGCTAACGGCATTGCAACCGAGTTTGGTTTTTTGAACACCGATGCGGGCAAGGGTTTCGAATTCTACGGCAAGTCGCATTACATACCCGCCATCCATGGTGAGGGCACCGGCATAGCTGTGCGCAAAGAAGACCAGAAATTAACGCTAATGTTCAACCGTGCAATCGATGAAATGCGTACAAACGGTAGTTATCAGGCAATCAACAGCAAGTATTTTTCGTTTGATATCTACGGCGATTAAACTGATTTTCAAGGTTTGACCGAACAAGGAGACACTAAATTATGAGCACCAATGTGAAAAGAAACCTCATCGAAGGTAATCCCGCGCTGATTGTTATAGACATACAGGCCGGTAGTTTTATCGAGGTCGATAATAAGAAAAGAGCAATTCCTCATATGCCGGATTATTCATCACGCATGCGTCTGGCCAGAAGCGCAATCGACAAAGCGCGCCAGTGCGGTATCCCGGTTATTTTCATTCAGGAAGTACACCGGCCCAACCTGATCGATTTTGGACGAGAACTGGACGGCAGCGAGACAATCCATTGCCTGGAAGATAATCCAAACACTGAAATTGCAGTGAAGGAAATGGGATTTCAGGAAAGTGATTACCTGATTAAAAAGCGGCGCTACTCCGCATTTTTCGGCACCGATCTGGAAATTCTGTTACGAGGATTAAAAGCCGATACCTTGCTGTTGTGTGGCGGCCTGACGGATGTCTGCGTACATTACACCTTTGTCGATAGCCACCAGTCAGATTATTTTAGCCGGGTGATCGAAGACTGTGTCGCCGGCTCCAGCGAAGAGGCTCATGAAGCTTCCTTGCGGGCGATGGAATACCTGCAAACCGGTGCGCGTTGTACATTGGATAGCACGCTAGGCGCGATGGACGATTTTTATCGTCTGTCTTCCTCCGCGGCCTAAGGAGATTGCGGTGCCCTGGGGTCAGATCTCAGGGTAGCGGTTTGAAGCCTGGAAACCTGGCTTTGTCAGCTAACAAATAGATCATTCCCGACAGGCCGGTTTCACAATAAATATTTGGCAAATTCGTACACCATATCCCGATGAAGGTTTCGTAAATACTTTTTAACCGTATCGGTTTTATAGTTTCTTCCCGGATCTGTATTTCGAACAGTGACTGCTGTATCTGTTAGAATGATTTCCATTATTAATCCGCGCTTATATTCGCCCACAATCCTGTTCGGGCCTTTCACCGAAATCTCGTAGTTACGCCGGAAGAGTGCCTTTTTCGCGGCGACAACAAATTCTGTCTGATCGGGATTGATCTGTTTTAGTGCAGTGGTGATCTCCAACGCAGCGGCCGAATACAAAACTCCGGGTATAACCAGTCCGAGAATTGTTAAAAGCATTTTTATTTTTATGTGTCGATTCATAACAGACTCCTGGATTAACTGCTGGTTTATCTTACCCTCAATTGGGGAAGGAATTTAACAGGGACCAATAAAGAGTAGTAATAGACGTTCCAGCATTTTCCCGGATAAGAATGCATGCGAACCTGATTTCACGATGGAAACCGTGACACTGGAATGAACCGTGTAAGGCAGTCCTGGCAGTTGATTGTTTATTCTACAAAAGCCTATAGAATCAACCCGGGTAACAGGGTGATAAAGAAAAAAATCCCCGGTAAGAATTTTTTTGTGCTAGCCAAATACCGCCTCATGTAAAGTTTGCAGGCGATTATTAGAGGAATTATTCAGGTGAAATCAAAGCATAGTTGTTTCGGGCGATGTCGGGACAGAGTGTCGTGTGCCCTCTATCGGCAGCCGTCGGCTACAGAAAGGTTGGGACGAGAATGGATCGAGGGAGGACTGTGCAAGTGACTGCACCAATCGTCAACCCGAGCTTGTCGGTATCGGACTGCCCAATAGAAGATCTAAAACATCAGGCCAATTCTACGGATCGTAGACGTTCATCGCGCATCATAGCGGAAATTTACGAGGCAACCATAGATCCGAGCCACTGGGATTACGTGATCTCCATGATCACGAAACTAACCCGTTCAAAATCGGCCTGCCTCTACTACAAAAACAGGGATCAGAGAATTACCAGCAATATCGCCAGTTATGGTTTGCCGGCAAGCGAGTTTGTGCGCTTCAACAAGCACTGCGATTCACTCGACGCGATGTTCTACAGCCGGGGTGGCGGTAAATCAGAGGAGGCCGATTTCATCCATTGCTGTCCGGGCAGCGATGGCGTCATGTTGGAAGATTCCGGGTTTTACCTCGAATGGATGAAACCTAATGGATATTATCACGTGGGTGGGGTGCAACTGATCCACAACGACATTGACAAGGCCGGAATCGCGATTTTCCGCGACCAGGAATCAGGTGTCTGGAGTAATGGTGGCCTGCGTGTCATCGACGATATCCTGCCGCACCTGCAGTGCGCGCTTAATATCCATTCGGAGTTTGCCTATGTACGCTACAAGCAGAACGCCATGCTCAATGGCCTTGATCGTTTCGTCATTGGCCTGATTCTTTACGACGAAAACGCCCGGCCGATTTACATCAATCCGACCGCGCAAGCAATCATCGATGGGCATCCGGCCATGCGGTTGCAGGATGGTGAGCTGATATTGAGCAATAGCGAGGACCACGAGAAGCTGCGCAATGTGATTGTGCAAGCTTCAAAGATTGACCCGGATGACTCGTGGAAGCGCAGTGTCGCCATCGGTGTTACACACGCCGATTTAGAGGCGCCATTACCGCTGCTGATCACGCCGATGCATGCCAACCTGATTACCTCGGGTCTCGACTACAAGGGAGCAAAGGTCGCGGTGTTCCTCAATGACCCGAAACAACAGCAATCGATTTCCGTTGATAATCTTGTCAGCGTTTACAATATGAGTCCGCCGGAAGCTCGGGTCGCGATCAGTATCGCCAATGGGCACAGCATCGATGAAACAGCCCATTTGTCGAATCTCAGCAGCCACACTATTCGTACACATTTGAAGGCGGTTTTTCACAAGATCGGAGTTTCGCGCCAGAGCGAAATAATCCATCAGCTGTTAACCGGCCCGCTCGCGGGTAGCCAGGTGGTCAAGTTGCAACTTAGAGAAGCAACACTTATTCCGACTACGCACCAGAAAAAACTTGCGAAGAAAGCCACCAGGTCGACCTCGAGAAAATCGAAGTGAGGCTTCTTTTGCATTGATGAACGCCCTGTATCAACCTTCGCTTAAAGGTCTGTTATTTATCAGATACAGACCTTAAGTGAAGCTAGCCAGGGGCTCTAAACTTCAGCAAGCATTTGGCCAGGATGTGCAGCTGGTGACCTGCCTGAATATATTAATGCCGATAGTTAAGCCAGCAGGGAAGGGTGAGTTTAATCTATTTATTCGTGTATCCATTCCATGACTCTACGCCTTATATAAGCTGTAACAATTCACCAGACTCTGATTAATTAAACTTCAAACGTATGCGCGTTAACGTACAGAAATGGTATGGGGAGGCTGCCATGATCGAGTACTTTCAATAGCCCGAAGGTTTAAACACAGACGATATGAAGACTAACAAATTCAACTACATCATCGCTATCACCAGCGCTTTACTGCTTGCTTCGTTATCGACTGCGCAAGCACAGGGCACAGGCTTGTATGTCGGCGCAGGTCTCGGATCCTACGACATCAACGACGACAATCTTCGTGACAATGACCGCGTCCTTAAAACACTGGTGGGTTATCAATTATCCGGCTTCTTCGGCATCGAGGGCGCGTGGACCGATTTCAATCGCGTCAATAATAATGGTGATCGTTTCGAAGCCGACGGTAAAGGTCTGGCGCTGGTGCTGTCCCTGCCCCTCGGCATCTTTGTAAAAGGTGGTCAGTTCTGGTGGAGCTCGGACGCCGTTCTGAGTAGTACTGCGCGATCCAGTAATGGCAATGATCCTTTCTGGGGTGCCGGCATCCGACTTGGCTTTAGTGATCACCTCGCCTTGCGTCTTGAGGCCGAGCGATATGATGTACTGGACTCAAATATCAATACCTATACCGCTGGTCTCGATATCAGATTTTAAGCAGGCAGCAGTCCAACCTGTAAAGCGGCAAAAAGCGAACAGGTGAAGCATGGGTCTTTTTAAATGGCCCGTGCTTTATTTTCTGCAAGTCCTGACTCGCAAGCTTCAGTCGACAACGCAAGCCTTCCCCGGCCTGGTTCAAATACTACTTTTCAAAATTAGCCTTTCCTAAGTGTGCTGGCGAACAGAATGTCGTTCCGGGACCTGTGATATTAGCGATAACCGGGAAAGCATTTTGAATTGCCTGGCGCAGATCAGTTCGATGAGAAATATCCCTGGCAAGGTGA
>CAXBMV010000235.1:0-5593 GCA_963976575.1 uncultured Gammaproteobacteria bacterium
TACCGCCTCGTCGTCGCGACCCAGACGCATCAGACATTCCTGGTAGCCATGCAGGGCCCAGATATTTCCCGGGTGTTGCACGCAGCGCGGCAGACGATCGCCTATGCCCAGATCATCTTCATAATGTAGCAACGCCTCCTCGACCTGTCCCTGTTCGAGCAGCAATGCTCCAAGCGCGTGACGCGGCGGATGCATCCACGGCCAGGGCTCTGAGTAGGCGAGGCGGTCATTGATGCGGGTAGCCTCGCGCAGGTGACCAAACCCGAGTTCATGCTCGCCGCTGTGATAAGCGACTTCGCCATTCATCATGGCCGCGGCCACCGAGAGGATGTCGCGAGTCGGGTTGTTGGCCCTGATATGCCAGTCGGGCACCAGCGTATAAAGCTCAGCGAACAGGGTCTGGAATTCGCGTGCCTGGTCCAGCTGACCGAGCCAGGCATGCGCTATCGCCTTGGCGTAGACCAGGTAAATGGTCGAGATCGAAAACAGGATCTGGTCGTCGGGCATGTCTTCGTCGCAAATCTCCTGCCAGCGACCGAAGCGCACCAGCACATGGGCGCGCCCGGCGTAATAGCCTTCCAGCGTCGAGGTCAGGTACCACTCGTCGCGTGGCAAAATACGGTTGCGCGTCAAGGCGCAGATACTGTCGGCCGCGGCCAGCGCTTGCTGGTACTGGCCGAGAAACATCGACGTCCAGATCTTGAAGTCGTAGTTATGCACCACCGATATCATGTAAAACTGGTCGGTGCCGCGCAGTTCGATATAGCGCTGGTCGGCTGCAATGGCGCGGTCATTGGCATCGCCGGCATCCTGCCAATGGCCACAGAGGGCGTCGATATGGCTTGGCATGTGCAGCAAATGGCCAACCTCGGGGCAGAGGTGGCGCAATCGATTGGCATAGGGCAGGGCCTTTTCCGGGGTCGGCGACATTTCGTAGACATGGATGATGAAATGCAACAGACCCGGATGCGGTGCCAGGTTTTTACTGGCGATTTGTTCAAGACCGCTTTCGAATACCGCGATGGCTTCCAGCGTGTGGCTGCCAGCGGCGACTTCGCCACTGTGGCTGTCCCACAAATGCCAGGGGGTGAGGTTGATCAACGCCTCGCCAAACAGGCAGATTACGTCGAGGTCTTCGGGATATTGCCGGTATACCTCGCGCATTGCGTCGGCATAAGCCTGGTTCCACTCATGAAGCTGTTCCAGATTGTCTACCTGCACCGACGGATGCTTCAGGCAAAGCGCATCGATCAGGCTTTGCTCCAGCGGCGAGGCATGTGCCTTCAATGCGCTGGCCTGCTGCGCGTACTGGTGACAGTATCGAATCGCGTAGAGGCGTTCCTGTTCGCCGTACCAGGCCCAGGACTTGTTATAAAAAGGCCCTGCTGCGAGGGCTATGCCCCAGTAGCCCATGGCGCACTCGGCGTCGTGTTCGCAGGCCTTCTGGAAACAGCGGATGGCTTCTTCCTGGTTGAAGCCGTAGCACCAGATCAGGCCCCGGTTAAACCAGCTAGTGGCTTCGACAGAGTCGCTGCTGATGTTGCGGTGGTAGTCGCCCAGATCGAAATAGTTGGTCATAAATTACGCTAAAACAATACCCACAAAAATTATATTGATTTTTACCCGGCGTGATAGCGATTCCTTGCCCGGGCCTGTTGTTATTTATCAACAGGTCCCATGCCTGTATGCTGACCAGTCGACTGTTCTGCCGCTTAACCTAGGACTCTGCTTATGCCCGATTTGAGTTATCTGCAACACAATGAACCCGATCGCTTCAGGATGAAGGTGGGTCAGGCGACGATGAAGGCGGTAGTAACCACCGCCAACGGCGGCTATGACCGGCTCGATTACCGCGATGTACCAATCCCGCAAGCGCGCAGCGGAGAACTGCTGCTGCGGGTGCTCGCTGCCGGCGTCAACAATACCGAGATCAATACACGCCTGGGCTGGTATTCGTCCAGCGTCAGCGGCGCCACCGCAGATTCCGCAGAAGACCGTTCCACTGCGACATCACCGGCCGATGGCGGCTGGAATGAATCCACGCCCTTCCCGTTGATACAGGGCACCGATTGCTGTGGCAGAGTGGTGGCGCTGGGTGAGGGCTGTGATCCCGCCTGGCTGGATCAACGCGTTTTGGTGCGTGCCTGTATGCGCCTGCGCGGCTTTGATTCTCTGGATAACATCTGGATGGCCTCGGATTTCGACGGCGCCTTCGCCGAGTATCTGCGCGTGCCGGCCAGCGAGGTATTCGCGCTGGATTGCGACTGGAGCGACGCCGAACTGGCGACGATTCCCTGCGCCTATGGTACGGCCGAAAACATGCTGCAGCGTGCCGGAGTCAGCGAAAACGACTGCCTGCTGGTTACCGGTGCTTCCGGTGGTGTCGGTTCGGCGCTGGTACAACTGGCTCGACGACGCGGCGCGCGCGTGCTCGCGCAAACCTCGGCAGGCAAGGTCGACGATTTGCGCGCGCTGGGTGCCGAAACCCTGCTACGCGACCAGGACCTGGTGGAGACACTCGGTGAAAAAAGTGTCGACGTGGTCATCGACAATGTTGCTGGCCGCGCATTTGGCTCGCTGATCAAGCTGCTCGGCAGGGGCGGTCGCTATGTATCCTCGGGTGCCATCGCCGGGCCCATGGTGAGCATGGATACACGCGATTTTTATCTGAAGGATTTGCGCCTTATCGGCTGTACGGCCTGGGACAAGCCGGTTTTCCCGGCGTTGGTGAACTATATCGAGGCGAATGAAATTCGCCCGTTACTGGCGCGCAGCTATGCGCTTGCCGACATCGTCGAAGCGCAGAAACAATTCCTGTTGAAGCAGCATGTCGGCAAGTTCGTGTTAATCCCGCCGGACTGACAGGCCACAGGTTTACAAATGGTCGGCGATATAGATAAACAGCGGCAAAGTAAAAAAAGCAGCAAGGATTTGAAAGGTGAGGATACTCGACATCAGTTCGGCATCGCCACCCATCTTGCGTGCCATCACGTAGGCCGAGGCCGCGGTGGGCACCGCACCAGCGATAATCGCCACGGTACGCGCCAGCCCGTCTAGTCCGACCAGCCAGGACATGCCTATGACGATCAACGGCATGCCTACCAGGCGAATCAATACACCTATGGTGATCAGCATTTTCTGTTTTGCAGCCTGGCTGACTTTCATCCCGGAACCCACCGCAAGCAGGGCCAGGCCGAGGCCGCCGTCGCCGATGATATCGATGGTGTCGAAGACAATGTCCGGGACGCCGGTCCAGTTGAACAGCAAGCCGACCAGGCAAGCAATGATCAGTGGATTCTGCACAATCTTCATGGCAACGCTGTTGACGCTGGGATGGCTGTCGCTGTTTCCGTAAATCGACAGTACCGCGACCGAGGTGGCATTCAGCAAGGGGACCATGATGGCCAGGGCCAGCGCCGCCAGGGTGACGCCGTCGTCGCCATAAAGCGGACCTATGATGGCCAGGGCGACGAATCCGTGGAAGCGCGTCGCACCCTGGAACAGGCTGGTAAAGGCGGGGCCACTATCGGGATAGCGTTTCCACACCAACGCCTGTATCAGCACCAGCAGGGTGGCCATGCCGAGTATCGCCACCACCAGCACCAGCATGAAGTCGAAGATGGGAACGCTGCCGAGATTGGCGCGGCTCAGCGTGCGAATAATCAGGAAGGGCAGCAGCAGGTAGAAACAAATATGTTCGATCGCCGACCATACCGCCTCGCCGACCACGCGGGTGCGGTAGAGCAGATGCCCGATGGCGATGATCAGGAATATCGGTGCTATCGCGTTGAGGGTAGTGATCACGGTTTATAGTCTGCAGGCGAAAACCCGAGAGTGTAGCAAACCTGACGGAATTTATTAGCTCAGGTATTGCGTCGGGCTGTTGTCGAAAAGCGGCTCAGGCAGAACCGGTCAGCTCGGCTTCGTAACTGCAGGGTATGGATCGTGGCAACAGGCTGTCGCTGCTGACGCTCGACTCGAAGGTTGAAATTTCTTTGGAATGAACATCGAAGCGGCCGACACGGATTTGCAGATCGCCGTCCTGTACATCCAGTATTACAGCGGCATAGCGGGTTTCTACGCCGCGATGATCGGTGTACAGGTAGTACACCATGTCGCCAGGCTTCATTTCGCTAGTGAGGGGTAATGCCTCGCAGGCGTTCGCTGCGCCGGCGCAACATTTCCAGCGTGGTCAGCAAGACTACCGAAAAGAGTACCAGGATGGTTGCCGCTGACAGAATCGTCGGGCTGATTTCCTGGCGGATCCCGGACCACATTTGCAGCGGCAGGGTGTGCTGCTGCGGTCCACCGATGAAGAGGATGATAACGATTTCATCGAATGAAGTGATAAACGCGAACAGCGCGCCAGAAATCATGCCGGGAGCGATCAGCGGCATTTGAATCTTGAAAAAGTTGTAGGCCGGTGTGCCACCGAGATTAGCACCCGCGCGCATCAGCGATTTGTCAAAACCGACCAGCGTCGAAGTCACCGTAATGACGACGAAGGGCAGACCGAGAATGGTGTGCGCCAGCACGATGCCGGACAAGGTCGCGGTCAGGTTGATGGTGGCGAAAAAGAAAGCCATGCCGGAAGCAGTGATGATCAAGGGTACGATCAGCGGCGAAATCATCATCGCCATGATCAGGCGACGTGCAGGCATGTGTTCGCTGCTCAACGCAAGCGCTGCGACGGTGCCGATTGCGGTTGCCAGCAGCGTCGATATGACCGCGATGATCAGGCTCTTCTGCGCACCGGTCATCCACTTGTCGGTACACAGGGTAGAAATACTGTCTTCGATATTGCCGCAAATGCCGAACAGGCCACGGTACCAGCGCAATGAAAATCCATCCGGGTCCAGTGACAGCATTTCCGGGGTGAAATTAAGAAAAGGCGAGGACGTGAAGGACAGTGGAATAACCACTACCAGCGGTGCGACCAGGAAGAAGAGTACGAAACCGCAAAATAGCAGGTAAGTGTAATGCCACAGTCTCTGCCCGGGGGTGGTATATATTGGTAAGGCCATGCGCTTAACCCATCTTCATGTTGTCGATACCGATTATTCTGTCGTAAAACCAGTAGAGGAAAAGAATTGTAAACAGCAGGATGCTGCCCATCGCAGCGGCCAGTCCCCAGTTCAGCGATTTCTGCATATGATAGGCAACCATGTTGCCGATCAGGCGTCCATCCTTACCACCTACCAGTTCCGGCGTGATGTAGTAACCGATGGCGACGATGAATACGAGGATACAACCGGCGCCGATGCCGGGAATGGTTTGCGGCATGTAGACGCGGATAAAAGCCATGGTCGGCGTCGCCCCGAGATTTTGCGCGGCGCGCATATAGGTCGGCGGAATGGTTTTCATCACGCTGTATAACGGCAATATCATGAAAGGCAGCAATATCTGCGTCATGACGATGATGGTGCCGTTGAAGTTGTACATCATTTCCAGGCGATTATCGTCGCCGAGTATGCCTAAATTCACCAGCGTGTCGTTAACAACACCATTTTGCTGCAGCATGATCATCCAGGCGACGATGTGCACCAGCAGCGAGGTCCAGAAGGGCATGAGTACGCAAATCATCAACAGGTTG
>CAXBMV010000236.1:0-5577 GCA_963976575.1 uncultured Gammaproteobacteria bacterium
CACTGGCCACAAAGGCCAGTCCCGCCATAAACATCAACCAATACCATTCGATCGCGCCCGAATCAGGCTGCGGTGGCGATACCACGTCCGGGGTTCCACATAGCGGAGCCGTGCTGGTAGTGGTGCCATTGATATTGTAGAAAGTGGTATTGGCGGTATCGCCATAATTGGTCGGCGTCGGATCAGTACCGGTAATGGTTAAATCGGTATCGTTGATATCGTAGAAATAATTATCCACACACTTCACCCGCAATCTCGCCCTAGGATGCGACAGCGTGGGCATATTGAAATTGACGAGTTGACTGCCATCGTTTGGGGTACTGGCCAACAGGTTGTGCACCGAATACTGGGCATAGCCGGCGCTAAAGGTCAGCAGGTCAACCTGAACATTGGCACAATTCACCGGCGCCAGATTGGTTTGCGCCACTTCCCAGGTCACGGTTATGGGGGGATTATTGGTCAGAATAGTCGGTTGCGGCGAGCTATTGAAACTGGTGACCCTGAAGGGCCCCGCACCGGCATGCGCGCTCAGGCGCACGTTATCCACCGCCTGGCCGCTGCTGTTGTCGCGCACGGTCAGGCGCAGGTCGATGTTGCGCGACTGGCAGGCCAATACCTCGGCCTTATCGTATAGTCCGCGCACCTGAACGCCGAGGGATGGAAAATCGCGCCGGCCGGTGGTCCGCGGCGCATAGCTGCGGTAGAGCGCATTGTCACCGCGGTCGGTACCGAAACTGGTCGCATTGGTGGGACTGCCGGCATTCATTTGATCCCACTGGTAAAACAGGTTGCTACCCGATTCGAAATCGCTGGCGCTGCCAACCAGTTGGAACGGAGTCTTCACCGGAATACTGCGGTCGGCGATGACCGAATTGATCACTGGGTCCAGGTTATTCACCGGCGTGGTTGCCGCGGTGGCAAAACAGGAACCGGCCGCCGACGCGGTGAAATTGTTGATTTGCGCGATACTGCCGGCGTGGAAGGTCGCCTCGCTGAAGCCCTGCAGGTTTTCCGCACTGCAGATGCCGGCATAAGCCATGACCGTGGATCCGCTGCCGGGTTCGAAGGCGGTCGCAGCAACACGATTACCACCACAGGCGTTGGTAGTGCCATTGAAGCTGTGATCGGCATTGAACTGGTGGCCGATTTCATGGGCGACAAAATCGATATAAAACGGGTCGCCTGTAGGATTGTTCAGCCCGGTCACACCCCTGGCCTTGTTATCGTCATCACAAACCGATCCTAAAAAAGCGAGGCCACCGGCACCGGAAATTCCACCGGTACTGAATATGTGACCTATATCATAACTTTGATTTTTGGGAGCAGGGTTCGGGTCGGGTAACCGTGAATCAATCCAGTCCTGCACCTGCTGGATCAGGACTGAACTATTGGAATTGTCGAGTACACCGCCGTTCGGTTCAAATAGCAATTCATTGTTGTCTACTATGATAAGTCGAATGCCAAGATCTCGTTCGTAAATTTCATTGACGCGGTTGATAGCGTTTACGATTTCGATGGTTGCACCCGCCGCATTGGTAAATACGCTGACATATTCGCTGGTCGCCGCCACAGCAATGCGGTAGGTAATCAAGCTGCCGGGCACACGATAGGCCGGCGAGGCGGCGATGTTATCGTCCGCCAGGCTGGGGCGCGCGACCTGCTCCAGATCGTAGGCACCGCACTGGAAAGGGTCGGAATGACCGGGTGCGGGACGGCTGCGCATCACGTAGCGGTCGGGCTGACCATCGGCGTCGATCATAATCCTGCCCTGCGCGGTATAGAGCATGCCGCCAAAACCATTCGGCGTATAAGACAACCTGCCGCCCGCATTCGGATCGTCGATGCCGTAGGCCTTGTAGGTTTTTAACAGCGGATATTCGGCCGCCAGTTCGGCCTCCATGATCGAGGATTCGACCACCGCAAAACGCGCCAGACTACCGTCGGGCATGGGTATGTCGATGAGGTGGGTTTTATCGCCGCTGAGTTCGTCGGGCGAGGCGTCGAGCAAGTCTTTTAATACCAGGTGATTGGCCTGGAAGTAGCGATTGGCGCTGCTGTCAGTTTCGAGCAGACGAGACGCGCTATTGATTTCCTGCCATATCCCCTGATCCGCCTGAACTGGCGAGGTGATCAATAGCGACAGGCAAGCAATTAAGTAACTGTATCCCCTGAACATTCTGCTTATTCTCCTCCACTCCGCGATTTAGTCACAGATTCAGGGCAAAAGCAAAGGCGATCGCCCTAATCGCTAAACGGGTGGTTTAACACGATGGTTTCTGCACGATCCGGCCCGGTGGACACTATATCGATAGGCACGCCGCACAGTTCTTCTATTTTTCTCAGGTAATCGACCGCGGCCTTCGGCAGTTCGTCCCAGGATTGTAGCCCATAGGTGGATTCCTGCCATCCGGGCATGTCGATATAAACCGGCTCGCACTGCGCGAAACTGTCGGCGCCGTTCGGTGGCGTAGTGACTTCCTCACCGCGAAAACGGTAGGCAACCGCCAGTTTCAGCGTTTTCAGGCCATCCAGCCCATCCAGCTTGGTAATACACAGACCGCTCACCGAATTGATCTTCAAGGAGCGCTTCAAAGACACCAGGTCGAGCCAGCCGCAACGACGCTTGCGGCCTGTTGTGGCGCCAAATTCCTGGCCACGCTCACCCATGTGATCACCATCGGCGTCGTCCAGCTCGGTCGGAAAAGGACCGGAGCCGACGCGCGTGGTATAGGCCTTCACTATGCCGAGTATGTAACCGAGATCGCGCGGCCCAACACCAGTACCAGAGGCAGCGCCTCCCGAGGTTGTAGTCGAGGAAGTCACAAACGGATAAGTGCCGTGGTCGATATCCAGCAGTGCGCCCTGCGCCCCTTCGAACATGATGCGCTCGCCGCGTTCGATCATGCCATGCAAAATGCCGGTAACATCACCGACCATGCCACGCATTTGCTCGGCCTGGGCCAGGCCCTGATCCAGCAGCTGCTGGTAATCCAGCGGAGCGAGCTTGAAGTAGTGTTCGATGGCGAAATTATGATAGTCCAGCACTTCGCGCAGGCGCAATGCGAAATGATCCGCGTCGAGCATTTCGCCAAGACGGATAGCGCGCCTGGCAACCTTGTCTTCGTAACAGGGGCCTATGCCGCGACCGGTAGTGCCTATGGCCTTCTTGCCCAGCGCAGTCTCGCGCGCCTGATCCAGCGCGACATGGTAAGGCAGGATCACCGGGCAGGCATCGCTGATGGTTATACGTTCGCGCGCAGGAACGCCTTTGGCTTCCAGCGCCGCCAGTTCTTTTAGCAGGGCTTCTGGACAGAGCACCACGCCATTACCGATCAAACAGCTGACATGCTCACGCAATACACCCGAGGGGATCAGGTGCAATACCGTTTTTTCCCCGTCTATAACAAGCGTATGACCGGCGTTATGCCCGCCCTGAAAACGCACCACGGCCCTGGCCTGATCGGTCAATAAATCGACGATCTTGCCCTTGCCCTCATCACCCCACTGGGTGCCGATTACGACTACTGTAGTTGCCATGCCCGACCTATAGATTTTCGACGACCCAGTCGCCATTGATGGATTTAATTATGCGATCGCAATGTTGATCTGCTGGTTCGCTGTTGCCCGAGGATAAATCGACGATTACGCGTTCACCTTTGCTACGCAAACCGGCAATCAGCGCTGCCAGCGCGGTGTCTGAATCGGCTGGTGCCATAATACCGGGTGAATGCTGTGCCGAGGCTGCGCAGAGTTGGTAGAGGTTGAGCAGGTCGGCGCTGAAACCGGTGGCAGGCCTGGCATTGCCAAACACGCTGCCGACATCATCGTAACGCCCGCCGCGAGCAATTTCCTTACCCTGTCCTGGCAGAAAGGCTGCAAACACTAATCCAGTATGATAGCTGTAACCGCGTAGCTCGGATAAGTCACAGTGAATCAGGGTATCCGGGTAGTTTTGCTGCACAGCCTCGATAACGCTTTGCATGTGATCCAGCGCAACGAAAAAATCGTCGGCGGCATCGCTATACAAGGTACGCGCCTCGTCCAGAACGGAAATGTCTCCGTTGAGCAAGGCGAGCTGGTAAAACTGTTCGCAAAGCCTGTCATCCAGTGGCAATTGCTGTAGGTAAGCCTGCAGATCGGGAATCGATTTACGCTGCAGCATGTCGAACAGGCTGTCTTCCTGCTGCTGGTCCAGGCCGGTGTTTTTCACCAGACTACGGAACACGCCTACGTGCCCTATATCGATAGACACTTGTTGTAATCCCACCGAGTGCAGGCTGGCAATCATCAGACTGACCACCTCGACGTCGGCAGCGATCACGTCGCTACCAAATATCTCCGCACCGATTTGCAAAGGCGTACGACTGGAGCTGAGACTATCACCTATAGCGTGCAACAGGTGACCGCAATAACACAGGCGTGATACGCGCTGAGCACGTGCGTTATCCGCCAGCAGGTGTGCATCAATGCGCGCTACCTGGGGCGTCATATCCGAACGTACCCCCATTTGCTTGCCGGTTAACTGGTCAACCAGGGAAAAGGTTTTGGTATCCAGCGAATGAGCGGTTCCGGTCAGCAAGGAATCCATATATTCGATCATCGCCGGCATGACCAGATCGTAACCCCAGCGGTGAAATATGCCCAGCAGCTGATGGCGCAGGGACTCGACGGCTAGTGCGTCGGGTGGCAGGGTTTCCTGCACGCCATCGGGTAATAACCAGCGCTTGCCTGAATCGGTAGACACGCTAGCTTTTCACCAATAAAAGAAACACAACGCCGAGAATCATCAGCGCCAGGCCGACATATCTTAGCGTCTGTTCGGGCATGGTTGCCATTTGCTGGACCATGTTTCTATAGCCTCGCGGGCTGAAAAAAGGAATCAGGCCTTCAAATATTAACACCAGCGCCAGGGCTGCCAGCAAATCTTCCCAGTTCATCGATATCTCGCAAAAAAACGGGCGATATAATCTCGCCCGTTCTGGTCGTCAAATCAAGCCCTTGTTTACTTTGAACCGGAATCCTTGAAAAACTTGAAAAAGTCGGAATCAGGACTGAGCACGATTATATCCTGGCCATTACCAAAACTGGTCTCGTAAGCCTGCAGGCTCCGGTAAAAAGAGTAAAACGCTTTGTCCTGGTTATAGGAGTCGGCGTAGGTCTTGGCCGAGGTAGCGTCACCTTCACCACGAATCTGCTCCGATTTCCGATATGCCTCGGCGAGAATTTCCTCGCGCTGGCGGTCGGCGTTGGCGCGAATCTGCTTGGCCTGCTCTTCACCACGAGAGCGGAATTCCTTGGCCACGGTCTGGCGCTCGGTAGCCATGCGTCGATACACGGTGATATTGACGTTTTCCGGTAGTTCCACCTTTTTCACGCGCACGTCGATCAGCTCGATGCCAAGATCACGGATTTTGATGCCAGCATTATCGGTAACCACCTGCATGATGGTGGCACGCTCGCCGGAAATAACTTCGCTCAATTTCTTCGACGCTATCTGACCTTTCAACTCGTTGTTGATGATCGACGCCATACGTGCAATCGCCTGGCGCTCGTCACCCGCTGTAGCAGTATAAAACG
>CAXBMV010000237.1:0-5574 GCA_963976575.1 uncultured Gammaproteobacteria bacterium
GGGCGGGCTCGATCCGGACCCCGCCTGTGGCAGCGGCAACCGTTGCTATGCGATCGACATGGAAGATGCGACCGGCGCCACCTTCGTGCTCAATACCGCGCTGGACGGGGTGCTTTACCTGGTCGATGACAGCGATACCGCACAGGTGGTGGAAACCGCCAATGCCAACGCGGCAGGCGTCAGCGAGACATTGAAATACTCGGCGTCGGACATTGACGAATCGGATTTCAGCTCGGCTTATTACCGCGCGGTCGACCCCGGGAATGAGCGGGATACCGCGCAGAAGTTCCTGCAATTGCACATGTTCAATTCGCCGGCACCAGACGAGCACGTCATATTTCGAGACTCCAAGGATCTCGGTTACGGGCGCGATATGTATATGCGCAGCTATGCCAATCCCAGCGCCTGTGGCGGGCAGATGATCGTCTTTTTCGTGCGCAACTTCTCGGTGAAGATTATCGATGGCTTCGCCTATGGTCCGGTGAATCTCGAAGCCGCGATCAACCAGGACCTGAAACACCACTTCGGCAGCAATGCAATCGAATTCGGGCTCGGTCGTGCCGATGTTGGAGATACCTGTTCCACTGAGCCCATGGCCAAGTTTTATACCTACAGGGCCGATTATACGACGCCGACCACTCCGCATCCACGCCGCCTGCGCATCGACCTGGACGCGCGCGGTGCCAAGGCCATGCCACAGCCCTGTATCTCCTGTCACGGCGGCAAGCTGCGCCCGCTCGACCGCAATGGCGATTTCGTCGCCATGCACGCGCAGGATTCCGCCGCGCAGATTGGTGATACCAAGGCACGCATGCAAGCCTTCGAAGTCGATACTTTTGAATTTTCTGATCTGGTGGGGCACCGCCGCAGTGATTACGAGGATGGTCTGAGGCGGCTGAATGCAGCAATTTATTGCACCTACCCTGGCAGCGCCGGGCACGCCGCCTGTGCCACCCACGGTGGCGGTGTCGCCGCTCGTGCAGTCAACAGCGGCGAATGGAGCGGTGACTTCGGCCGTGAAGTCATGCTCGGCTGGTACGCCGCCGCCGGGCTGAATACCTCCGGAGCCAGCTTCGACAGCAGTTTCGTCCCTGCCGGCTGGACACCCTCGATTGGCGGGCCACCGGTGGGTGCCGATGCTTTGTTCACCAAGGTTATAGGCCCGAATTGCTTCGTCTGCCACGGCAAGCGCGGCACCGACCTGGGTTCCAATAGCAATGCGCTCGGCGGTAAGGACTTGGATTTCAGCACCTGGACCAAGTTTATTTCCCACGCCGACGAAATCGAACGGCTGGTCTACGATGAAGGCAAGATGCCGCTGGGGTTGCTCAATTATCAAGACTTCTGGAACGACCCGGAAAAAGCCGAGTTACTCGCCAGTTTTATCGCCCCCTTTGTTACCGATACGGCTGGTTTCCAGGCCAGACGCCTCGATGCCAGCGGTAATATCGTTCTGCCAGGGCGCGTGGTCGCCCGCGCAGGTCCTGACCGGGTCACCTTGCCGGGTGCAGCGATTAGCCTGAATGCCGGGGCGACTTTGTTTGCCGATAGCTATGCCTGGTCGGTGCAGTCTTCACCAGTCGGATCGAGTGTTAATCTGAGCAGCCCGAACCGTAAACGCAGCGACTTCAGCGCGGACATGGACGGCAGCTACGTGATTCGCATGACCGCGACCTCGTCAGAAGGTGGCTCGGCTAGCGACAGCCTGACCGTGGTGCTGGATAGCGTTCTTGCTAGGGCACCGAGGGATTTGAGTTTCTACACCGATGTTACCGCGCGCCTTGGTACCTGTGCCTCGACCTGCCATTCCAGTGGCGGTGGCAGCACCGGTGCCGCGGTGGCCAATATCCCGGTATGGTGGACCGAAGTCCAACCATTTGGTACTCAACCAGCCGTAACAAATCCGCAGCTCGGTTTCTTCGAGCAGGTAGTGGCGCGGGTGAATCTGGAGCATATCGAGGATAGCCTGATTTTGAAGAAACCCTCCAATACACATCATTATGGTGGGCTGCGGGCAGGCTTCAATACGGCCGCGGCGGTGGGCACACCAGGGAGAGCGTCTTACGATATGTTCCTCAACTGGATCGCCGAAGGTACCGTCTGCGGTGGCACCGTCGACCAGTGTTCGAGGTAGACCTGGGGCCCGGTGAAGCGTAGGACACTGCAGCAGGCATTCAAGTTCTTTTGGCTGATCCTCGGCCTGGCCTGTATCTATGTGCTCTTCGACTTTTCCTTCGACCGGCGCCCGCCTGCCGTGCAATCGTCTTATCGCTTTGAGTTGGCTGGCCTGCCGCTCGATAGCGCGATAATCTTGCGCCAGGATAATCTTTCCATCCTGGTGATACACAGATCCGCTGCGACCATTGCGCGTTTACGTCAATTCGATAGTGGGTTACAGGATGCCGAATCTGATTCCAGTCGCCAACCGGATTTCGCCATTAATCCACTGCGTTCGAAACACGAAGATTACTTTGTTGCTTACGCGCTCGGCACCGACCTCGGCTGTGGCCTCGTCGAAAAGAATGGCCAACTAGGTGAAATTTGCGGGCAGGCGCGTTATGATTTTGCCGGACGTGCGCTGGATACGGGTAAAAGTTATCCTAATCTACTTATCCCTGAGTACGAATTTAGTAGAAACTTCAGTCATTTAACGATTAATCCCTGAGAGAGTAGCGCAGCCATGCCTTCCTTTGATGTAGTTTCAGAAGTGGATCATCACGAACTCAAAAACGCGATCGACCAGGCCAATCGCGAGATAGGCACGCGTTACGATTTCAAAGGTTCGAACGCGATCGTCGAACAGGCAGGCAACCAGCTAACCCTGCAGGCCGAATCCGATTTTCAGATCAAGCAAATGATCCCGATCCTGAAAGAAAAAATGTCCAAGCGCGAGATCGACGTCAGTTGTCTCGAGTATGGTGATGTCGTAGAGATGAACAAGCGCGCACGCCAGCCGGTTACGGTGAAGGAGGGTCTGGACAAGGACCTGGCGCGCAAAATGGTCAAGCTGATCAAGGACAGCAAGCTCAAGGTGCAGGCCGCGATCCAGGGTGAGCAGCTGCGCGTGAACGGCAAGAAGCGAGACGAACTGCAGCAAGTCATGCAAATTCTGCGCGAAGCCAATCTCGGCATTCCGTTACAGTTCAATAATTTTCGCGATTGAGTTTGACGCGTAGCGTCATCTTGAGATCTGCGCCAACCTCAAAAAATGAACGTCATCCCGGAAACGCCGCAGGCGTTGTCCGGGATCTCCAAACGAATGGGCTGTCATCGGGTCATGCAAAACAGGCAGCTCGGACCGTCTGGAGATCCCGGACAGCTGCTGCGCAGCTTCCGGGATGACGGAGAGTTTTTTGTGTTGTCAGTTGCAAGTAGCCGCAAGTCTGCAGCCTGTGAAACCCCCTGCGTTCGCCTGGTCCTTCGCACTCGCTGAGCGAATTCCCCAAGACACTTCGAAGGAGGATGAATGCACTTTGTGGGTAATTTCCTCCTGGACCCAGCACTACACTAAAAAATAAATGAACGTCATCCCGGAAGCGCCGCAGGCGTTGTCCGGGATCTCCAAACGAATGGGCTGTCGTCGAGTCATACGAAACAGGCTGCGCGAACCCTCTGAAGATCCCGGACAGTCGCTGCGCGCCTTCCGGGATGACAAAATAAAAGGTGAAACGCATTCGCGTTTCACCTTTTATTTTGTCAGATAAACATCAAAACGAACGGTTTTCTCCCGGTACACCAGGTCGGCCTTTCTTTCGACCAGCGCAGCAGCCTTAAGCGGTCGTTTAATCACGACACGATTGCCTGCCTTTTGCAGCGCCAGTTCAACACAGGCGTCCATATCCAGGTTTTCGGTGAGCGACTGCAACAGCTGCATCGCTTTTGCCGGTTTGGCGCTGGATTTGTGCGGCGGAAACATCGGGTCGAGATAAATGCAGTCGAAACTGTCGTTTGATGTCTGTAGAAAATCGCGGGCATGCGCCTGCTGCAGCGACAGGCGTCCGGCTACAACGCAGCCTGCAGAGTCAGCCCCGAGACAATCCAGCGACCATGAAACTATCGCCTGTAGCATTGGGTTTTGCTCCAGCATGGTTACCCGTTTGCCGTGACTGGCGAGGCTAAGGCTGTCTATGCCCCAGCCGGCCGTCATATCCAGCACAGTCTTGATCGTGGCCTGCTTGTTACTGCAGGCCTTGAGCAATGCTTGATTGGATTGCTGTGCCCGTCGCGCAAAGGCGCCAACCAGAAAACTGTGTTGAAAATGCATATCGACCTGCGGAAAGTACAGGTCTATGCCGCTATCGCTGGTTTCAAAGTCGAAGTCGAGGGGACTTTCGGCATGTTGCTGCTGCAACAATTGCAGCGACACCGGCATCGACGATTTGATCGACATGCGACTAGTAGTGAGGGGGTATCTCGACGTCGGCGTAGACTTCGGGGGCGAGTTCCGACTTGAGCATTTGCAGCTGCTGCTTGATTTGTTCGATACTCAGATTCAACTGAGAAATTTCCTGATCTTGCTGAGCGACCATGTCGTTCAGTGCCTGTATGGTATAGTCCTGTTCGGCATATAGCGTTTCCAGTTGCGCCAGCTTTGATTCCAGGGTTTTGCTCACGGGCTTAGTCTCGATAAATCAGACGAGTGTACCAAAATTCCAGATGCCGAAACTATATAATGACGGTTTACGCCCGCGTCATTCGGCTTCATAATACAGGCTATGCGGCGATACACAGATGAACCGCCAATTGCATTAACGAGGAATTCCGTGACCGATTCACAAATAGATACCATCGCCAGGATTGCTGAAAAGATTAGCGCGGAAGACAACCGTCGCACACGGCAGTCGGACACCATCGACAAGTTGCTCGGCGAAAGACAGCAGGTTCTGGTGTCTATGTGCGAGCTCGCCGAACTGGAAGCTGCCGAAGAATCCGCGCCGGCAATCATTAAAAAATTGACCAGCTTCAGTCAGACTTTGATGGATTATACTGCGCTCGGGCATTTTGAAATTTACGAACGCATCATCGATGGCAGAGAGCGCCGCGGCAATATCAAACTGGTGGCAGACCAGGCCTATCCGACAATCTCAGCGCCGACGCAACTATTTGTCGATTTCAACGACAAGTACGACGGTGCCGATGATTCCGATAGCCTGACCAATCTCTACAACGACCTGTCTTCTATTGGCGAGTCCATGGCGGAACGTATCGAATCGGAAGACATGCTGTTGCGCGAAATCAGCGACCAGTTGGAAAGCCCGAGTAAACATCTCTAGGTAACTCTCTCAACCTGCGGCCTGACTGATCTTCATTTCAGCCGTGTCGCGGGCATCAACAAATCACTAAGGTCATCCGGGAACGCACGGAATCTATTCAGCAACGATCGTCCTACCTGAAGGCACGGGCACTGATAAATATCTGACGCCATCCCGTAACACAGGTAGCAACAAATACCGAACGTCATCGCGGAAACAAGCGGTATCAACAAATACTGAACCTACACGGCTAACAACAAATACCGAACACTATTCCGGAAACAAGCGATTAACAACAAACACCGAACGTCGTCCCCGAAAC
>CAXBMV010000238.1:0-5560 GCA_963976575.1 uncultured Gammaproteobacteria bacterium
GGTTATTACCGCGCTCGGCAGTATCGATCTTGCTATCAAGGCGATGAAATGCGGTGCCTTCGACTTTGTCTCAAAACCGGTATCGCTGGATACCCTGCGCAGCCTCGTCGAGAAGGCGCTTACCTTGCCGAGCAAATCGGTTCCACTGGATAATAGCGAAGATGCCAGATTCAGGATTATCGGCAGCTCGCCTTCGATGCTTGAACTAAAACAATCTATTGCCAAGTTTGCGCGTAGCCAGGCCCCGGTATTTATCTACGGACAATCCGGTACAGGCAAGGAGCTGGTGGCAAGACAAATTCACTTACAGGGATCGCGCAATAATGCCCCGTTTATCGCGGTAAACTGCGGGGCGATTCCAGCAGAATTGATGGAAAGCGAGTTTTTTGGCCATATCAAAGGCAGTTTTACCGGCGCCAGCAGCGACAACGAAGGTTTATTCGAAATAGCGGATGGCGGCACGCTGTTTCTGGATGAAATCGGCGATATGCCGATGGATATGCAGGTCAAACTGTTGCGGGTCATCCAGGAAAAATCAATACGCGCGGTAGGCTCGCAACAGGAGCAGGCTGTCGACGTACGTATCATCAGCGCTTCTCACAAAGATCTCGACGGTATGGTTACACAAGGGGGATTCCGTCAGGATTTGTACTATCGCATCAATGTTATCGGCATCGCCGTGCCCCCGCTACGCGAACGCATCGCCGATATAGCCGATTTATGTGACTACCTGATCGATAGCCACAATCGTGAGAACCAAAGCAATATCAGCATCAGCGATACGGCTTTGAAGTCATTACAGGCATACAGCTTTCCCGGCAATGTCAGAGAACTGGAAAATATGCTGGAGCGCGCAAGCGCATTATGTGAAGAGGAAAGCATTCAACCCGCAGACCTGCAGATACCCGAAATACAGCAACCTGCCAACGATGCACCAACCAAACTGGGCGAAATGACGCAGAACCTGGAAAAGGAACAGATAATCCAGGCGCTGGAGAGCAATCGCTGGAATCAATCCGCCAGTGCCCGTGCACTGGGCATGACGTTACGCCAGCTACGCTATCGCATCGACAAGCTCAAACTTAACAAAAGCTGACATTTATTGTTAATGTTTGACAAAAATGTCAAGTTTGTAACCGCATATCATCTCCTCGGAACAGCATACATTTCGTAACCAATTGTTTTTTAAGAGCATTTCAAGAAAGAACAAAACTGGCACCAGGATTGCTTATATAACACTATGAAACGGCACGAGTCGATTTCTAAGTTACATACACGAATTTACTCAAGAGGAAGCACAAAATGAAGAAACAACAATCTGGTTTTACATTGATCGAACTGATGATCGTAGTTGCCATCATCGGTATTCTGGCCGCCATCGCTATCCCGCAGTACGCCGATTACACCCAGCGTACCAAGGTAACTGGTGCAATCGCTGGTATCTCCGGTATCAAGACTCAGGTTGGTCTTTGTGTTCAGGAATCTGGCGGCATAGCTGGTTGTACTGCAGGTACTAACGGTATTTCAAATAACCTGGCAGCCAATGACGTCAACTACGTCGTATCAACCACCACTACTGATGGCGTTATCACCCTGGTTACTGAAGGTGTACTGGATGATGGTACTACTAACATGCAGCTGGTAATGACTCCGACTGTTGCAACTTCTGGCGCAGCTCTGCGTTGGGACTTCGACAACACTCAAAACGGTTGTCGTGATGTCACTGCTGGTCGCGGAATCAACTGTACTCCGTAATACAGCGACTGCATTAAGCTACATGGACACGGGCCCTTTCGGGCCCGTGTCTTTTTGTGCAACATTAAATTCAACAAAAGTTTCAATCTATAATATACTGATCTGTGAAAAACCTTAATCAAACAACAATATAAGTAGATACCATGGCAGCTACCAATATGAACCTAACCGGGATCGCGCGAAAGCTGGTACTGGATAACCATCTGGACGAAGCTGCGGCTATCGCGGCAGTCGAGAATGCCAATAAAGAAAATATTCAACTAACCAGTTACCTGGTAAAAAACAAGATCGTCGCATCATCGATCATCGCGATGATTTCCTCCCAGGAGTTTGGTCTGCCCGTATTCGATTTGACAGTCATGGATACCGAAATGGCGGCATTCGCTCTGGTCAAGGAAAAGTTGATGACCAAGCTCAACGCCGTGCCATTATTCAAACGCGGCAACAAATTATTTGTCGCCATTTCCAGCCCGACCAACACCCAGGCGCTGGATGAATTCAAATTTGCTACCGGGCTTTCCACAGAGGCAGTACTGGTACAGGAAGATCAGCTCAACGAGTTTATCGAAAAAGCCGCCAGCGCCATGGATACGAGCATGGAAGACATGCTCGATGACGACCTGGAAAACCTGGATATAGGGTCAGAGGAAGAAGAAAGCGACACACCTACCGCTGCAGACGCTTCCGACGCTCCGGTGGTCAAGTATGTTAACAAGATCCTGGTTGATGCGATCAACAAGGGCGCCTCCGATATTCATTTCGAACCCTACGAGAAGCGTTACCGCGTACGTTATCGCGTCGACGGCATACTTGCCGAGGTCGCTTCACCGCCAATCAATATTGCTGCCAAGCTGACCGCGCGCGTCAAAGTCATGTCACGCATGGATATTTCCGAACGCCGCGTGCCACAGGATGGTCGCATCAAGCTGAAGCTGTCCAAGAAACGGGCCATCGATTTTCGTGTTAACACCTGCCCGACGCTGTTTGGCGAAAAAGTCGTATTACGTATACTCGACCCGTCCAGCGCCAAGCTGGGTATTGACGCCCTCGGATACGAACCCGAGCAAAAAGAACTCTATATGAAAGCCCTGTCGAATCCCTACGGCATGATTCTGGTCACGGGCCCCACCGGTAGTGGTAAAACAGTGTCGCTCTACACCGGCCTGAATATTCTGAATATTCCGGAAACCAATATTTCTACCGCGGAAGATCCCGCCGAAATCAACCTCGAAGGTATTAACCAGGTTAATGTCAACGACAAGGTCGGGCTAACCTTTGCCGAGGCGCTGAAGGCATTTTTGCGTCAGGACCCCGACGTTATCATGGTGGGTGAGATTCGTGACCTGGAAACCGCCAGTATCGCGATCAAGGCCGCGCAGACAGGCCATCTGGTCTTGTCAACGCTGCACACCAATGATGCGCCGCAAACCCTGACCCGTTTGATGAACATGGGTGTACCGGCATTTAACATCGCCACCTCGGTTAATTTGATTATTGCGCAGCGACTCGGCAGACGCCTCTGCGGACATTGCAAAACGCAGGACGACCTGCCAGACGAAGTCCTGATAGACGAAGGTTTCGGCGAAGAAGAAGTCAAGGCTGGAATCAAAGTCTATAAGGCAGTTGGTTGCGATCAATGCACTGGCGGATACAAGGGTCGTGTCGGCATTTACCAGGTTATGACTATTTCGGAAGAAATGGGTCGATTAATTATGAGCGGTGCCAATTCCATCGACCTGGCCGATCAGGCCCGCAAGGAAGGTATTCCCGACCTGCGTCAATCGGCACTGAAAAAAATCAAAGATGGCTTGATTAGCCTTGAAGAAGCAAACCGGGTAACCAAGGACTAAAAAATGGCAGCAAAACCAGCAGAGAAAGTAGAATTTTCCTACCAGGGCACCAACCGGGGTGGTACCAAAGTTAAGGGTGAGATTTTTGCACTCAGCGATACGCTCGCCAAGAATGAACTACGCAAGCAAGGTATTAACCCTACCAAGGTGAAGAAGAAGCCGAAGTCGCTGCTCTCCGGTGCGGCCAAGATTACGCCTTCTGATATCGCAATATTCGCGCGCCAGATGGCGACCATGATGTCCGCGGGTGTACCGCTGGTACAGTCTTTCGAGATTATCGGCCAGGGTAACGACAACAAGTCCATGCAAAAGCTTATCCTCGGTATCAAAACCGAGGTCGAAGGTGGTGTCTCACTGGCTGAGGCCCTGTCAAAGCAGCCACTGTACTTTGATCAGTTATTCGTCAACCTGGTCAATGCCGGTGAACAAGCAGGCGCGCTGGAAACCATGCTCGACAAGCTGGCTACCTACAAGGAAAAGACCGAGGCACTGAAAGCCAAGGTTAAGAAAGCCTTGTTTTACCCCATTGCGGTACTGGTGGTGGCATTCATCGTAACCGTTATATTGCTGGTCTTTGTTGTGCCTCAGTTTGAAGAACTGTTTGAATCTTTCGGTGCCGATCTACCCGCATTGACCAAGTTCGTTATCAACCTCTCGGAATTCATGCAAACCTGGTGGTGGGTAATCGCCGGCTCGATTGGCGGCGTAATCTATATCCTTCTCAGAATCAAGAAAACTTCGCCGGCAATGCAGGAAGCCTTCGATCGCATCGCCTTGAAGTTTCCGGTCATCGGAGAAATCACCACCAAGTCGGCGATTGCCCGTTTTTCACGTACGCTGGAAACCATGTCCGCTGCAGGTGTGCCGCTGGTCGAGGCAATGGAATCGGTCGCAGGAGCCTGCGGCAATATCATTTACTATAAGGCGAGCATCAAGATAAAAGACGAGGTTTCGCAAGGTACGCAGCTGCAGACTTCGATGCGCAATACCGGCCTGTTCCCCAACATGGCGATTCAAATGGTATCTATCGGTGAAGAATCCGGTTCGCTGGATGACATGCTTGCGAAGGTTGCCGATTTCTACGAAACCGAGGTGGACAACGCGGTGGATGCACTCACTTCGCTGCTTGAGCCTATTATCATGGCAGTACTCGGCGTACTGGTTGGTGGCTTGATCATTGCGATGTACCTGCCTATCTTCAAGCTCGGATCGGTAGTATAGGAACAAGCTTGATTGACAATTTAATTTGGGTATTTGGTCATAATACGACCCTCTACCTGGGCACCCTCTTCATTCTTGGCCTTTTAGTCGGAAGCTTCGTCAACGTTGTTATCTATCGCCTGCCGGTTATGATGAATCGTGAATGGCGCCAGGACTGCCTCGAATTTCTTCAACTTCCGGCTGAGGCCAGGGGCGAGAAGTTTAATCTCAATTCACCGCGTTCGCGATGCGGAAACTGTTCTCATCAGATTACAGTTCTGGAGAATATACCCCTTTTCAGTTACCTGTTTCTCGGCGGAAAATGCTCTTCCTGCAAGACCAGGCTATCGCTGCAATACCCGCTGGTAGAACTATTCACCGCTCTGGTGTCGGTTGTTGTCGGCTGGCAGTTCGGTGTCAGCCCGCAAGCCATGGCTGGGCTGTTTTTAAGCTGGTGTCTGATAGCGGCCAGCGGCATCGATATCGGCCATAAGCTGCTCCCCGACAGCATCACGCTGCCCCTCCTATGGCTAGGCATATTATTGTCATTTTTCGAAATATTCGTCAGCCTGGAAGACAGTGTCATAGGCGCCATGGCCGGTTATATGAGCCTGTGGACTGTATTCATACTATTCAAGCTGGTCACAGGCAAGGAAGGCATGGGACACGGTGATTTCAAACTGCTGGCAATGCTCGGCGCCTGGACGGGCTGGAAAATGCTTTTTGTTGTCATTCTGACATCGTCGCTGGTAGGC
>CAXBMV010000239.1:0-5537 GCA_963976575.1 uncultured Gammaproteobacteria bacterium
AAACAGCATTTGATCCCGACCCATCAGCCGCGCGATACCGACAGCTACAAGAGCCCGCGACGCAAGAACAGCTATGGCAAGAAAGCCGGACAGCCAAAGAAAGGGCAAATCCTCACCCAGCACACCGGACTGCCGCCGCGCAAAACCTCCTGAGCGGTTATCGCCAGGTTAAAATGCACGGCAATATTTACTCCCTGGCGACCCCCGATCTGTTTTAGTTCGGGATTGGTGTAACAGCAGCGCATGCCGATATACTCGCTTCCCGGATACTAATCACCGAGTCGATGCATGGAAGACCTGGAAAACTTACTGCTGTTGATCACCGAACGTATTTCCCGCGAATCCGATCGCGGGCGCGTCGCCGATTATATTCCCCAGCTTGCCGAAGTGAACCCTGATCAATTCGGCATCGCCATTGTGCTGGCGGATGGTCGCCAGTTTTGCGCCGGCGACGCCGATACAAACTTTTCTATCCAGAGCATATCCAAATTATTCGCGCTCAGCCTGGCGCTGGAAAAGCACGGCGATGCGGTGTGGCAACGCGTCGGCCGCGAGCCCTCGGGTGATCCTTTCAATTCCATCGTACAACTGGAGTCGGATCACGGTATACCGCGCAATCCATTGATCAACGCTGGTGCGATCGTCGTCGCCGATATGTTACTCGAGGGTCGACCGCCTGCAGCTGCTCTGAACGAAGTGCTGCAGTTTATCCGGGCAGCAGCCGATAGCCCCGACATCGACCTCGATGCGGCGGTCGCCGAATCCGAAAAAGAAAATGGTTTTCGCAATGCCGCCCTGGCCAACTTCATGCGCGCCTCGGGTAACCTGAAGCACGCACCAACCGAGGCACTGGATCTCTACTTCCATCAATGCGCCATCGCCATGAGCTGCCGCCAGTTGGCAATGGCCGGGCGCATGTTCGCCTTCGGTGGGCGTAGCTCAGAGCAAGGTCCGGCGCTGATTCCCAGCCAGCGTGCACGCCGGTTGAATGCGCTGATGTTAACCTGCGGTCACTACGACGGCTCCGGCGATTTCGCCTTCCATGTCGGCCTGCCCGGCAAGAGTGGTGTTGGCGGTGGCATACTCGCGATCGCACCGGGCATTGCCTCTATCGCAGCCTGGTCGCCAGGGTTAAACAGCGTGGGTAATTCGAGACTCGGTACCATGGCCATGGAAGAACTCACCACGCGCACCGGCTGGTCAATATTCGGTGAAAACTAGCACGGGTTTAATCGCCGTAATGAATCATCTTGCCATCGCTATCGTCGCTCAGATCCGCGATCGCGGCTTCGACATCGACGACCGCACTCTTTAAAGACAACACCAGGCTGGCTCGATCCTCGGTAAATGGAATGTCATCGATCAGTCGATTCAGCTTACCCTGCGCCAGCCAGGCCTTGTGCCTCGCCCATTCGGAAAACAGCACATGGTGCGGGTCCACTTGCTTCAAATCAAAAAAACGACAAGGGTCAGGCAGGCTACTATCCAGCGGCACGTAGCCATTCACCATGGTAATGCGCTCGCCAACAGCGTTCAGCTTTGCGGCGCGGTGTACCACCATGTTGCCATGCAGGGGGCTGATGTAACCGGGTCCGGGAAATTCCGGGCTGACCACTCGATCGGCCGGGATAGACTTACCGGCTGCGGCCAGTTCCGCGGCTTCGTACTTGCTACCCAGAAAGTACTGGAATTCACCGCCGTCGAGCTGACGCGGATCGCTCACCAGCATCACGTAATCAAGCCCCAGGGTATCGTGGTGCCACTTGTCCACCGCCTTGTCGAGGTCGTCCGGCGCGAAATTCAAATGCCCGAGGTGCAGCGGCATGGTATGCGGTGCCAGCTCGGTGCCGAAAATCCCCTTGAGAAACTGGGTAACCTCGGGGCAGAGGCACAGGTCACGCAGAAAACGCGACTGGTATACCCCGCCGCGCACCATGTTCTGGATGCGCTCACAGCCAACCGCGTACTGACGTAAACTGCGCGCTACGGCCAGCAGCGCTGCCACCCCTTCGTCGGAGAGCAGACGCACCGGCGAAGACACAGCAAAATCGGTCGGGCATTGTGCTATTTCGGATTCGCCATAACCGAAATCCGCCAGCTTATAGATTTGATCGGGCTGCTCCAACTGCAGATGCCGATCGACATCAAAAGTGACCGCTTCGTCGAGATAGCTGTAGCCTTGCGGAAGCTCGCGCGGGAAGGCAATGGGATTGCTTAAACCTGAAGTCATAATGGTTTATCCGGCCAGAAGGAATAGCACCGATTCTCTGACATCAACCCCAACAATACAAGGCACCGTCAGAAAAGGTGGTCAGGAATCAGCTATTTGGATTTCGTGATTCTTTTCTTTGCCGGCTTGTCGACGCGCACCGCGAGCGCAATTTCCAGCGCGGTTTCGAGGCGAATCACGCGCCCGGTCAAGTCTTCCAGCCGCGACTGCTGGTCGCGCACTGTGTTCGCCAGGCTCTCCACCTTCGCATCCATGCGGATAACGCGGCTAATGCCTTCCCACATTTTCTCGGTGATGCCCATCAGGCAGCCTTGCGTTTGGCTTTTGCTTCCAGCCTTGCGATGCGCTTGTTCGATTCGGCGACATACTTGAGGGTTGCATCAATGGCTTTCTCGGTATGCGCGGTAACGCGGTTCATTTCTTCGATCATTGCCAGCAACGCCGAGTCATCCTTGTCCGGGCTATAGCCCTCGGCTGCGCGGCGCATATACTCCGCCGTGGTCAAACCTATTTTTTTTGCGCGCGCGACGATACGTTTTTTTTCTGCAACAGTCATTAAAACAGGAACTCTTTCGGTGGCAGCCATGCATTACCTCCAGGGTGGTTATGTGCTGGTCATGTGCCTATATTAGTTAAGCATCCGGGAGGATGCAAGACGAGGACTGTTAGAGTCCGCTTTCCTTGAGGGGGCCAAGACAGCGCTTCATCGCTGCCGCCATTTGCTCGCCAGTCTGGAAGCGCGAGTCGGCTTCCTTGTGCAGGGCCTTGTTGATGATACGAGAGACGCAATCGGGGAAATTTTTGTATCGACGAATATCGGGGTGTTTCTCATTGGCAATGTTGTACATCAGGTTGGCCATGGAGTCACCGTTGAAGGGCAGCTCACCAGCCAGCATTTGATAGAGAGTGATGCCCAGCGAGAATAAATCGGCACGCCCGTCCACGCGCTTGCCGGCGAGCTGCTCCGGCGACATGTAAATGGGGCTGCCAAGCACCGTACCGGTCTTGGTCTTGCTCGAATCGGTCAGGCAGGCGACACCGAAGTCGGTCAGTTTGGCGCTGTTGGCAACTTCGTCGTAAATGATATTGGCCGGTTTGATATCACGATGCACGACATGCTGCTTGTGCGCGTAATCCAGCGCCATGGCGATGCTGATGATAATGTCAAACACACGGGTTGGCGGTAAGATTGTTTTCGCACTGGTATAGGCGGTCAAGTCCTTGCCCTTGAGGAAATCCATCGCGATATAAGCCAGCTCCTGCTCTTCGCCGACATCGTAGACGGTGACTATATTGGGATGGTCGAGCCTGCCGGCCGCCTCGGCCTCGCGGAAGAACCGCGTCTTCGATTTCATCCGAGATGATCATGGTTTTAACCGCAACGGTACGACCGATTTTGTCGTCATGCCCGATGTAAACCATGCCCATGGCGCCGCGTCCGATTTCCTTGTCGATGACGTAACGCCCCAGCTTGGGTTTCTGAACACCCTGCTTGTCGGTAACCAGGGTAGCGCTGCCGCCATTGCCCTTGTTCCCGGCAAGCACTACGGTATTCGAGGCCTGTTCATTTTGCTGGATACGCTCTTCGACGTCGCTGTACTTTGCATTGTGCCCGCGAATGTACTTGAACACGGCCACGGCCTTGTTGAACTGGCGCTTGCGCTCGTAGTCGAGGCCAAGACTGTAAACCTGATCGAGCAACGAGTTATCCACCATGCAGCTGCGGAATTTTTCGAAAGCCTGGTCGAGCTGACCCTGGGCGTGTAGCGATTGCCCGAGGCTCTTGTTGGCCGCAGACAATTCCGTCTGTACGCTTTGCAGGCGTGCCGCGACATAATGACGCGTGCCCAGCAGCATATGCCCCAGTACCAGCATTACCGCGGCCGACATCATCGGTAGCCAGATGGATTTCAGGCTCATCAATACAAAATGCGCATTGAAAAGCATCAGCAGCAAAAACAGACTGAGGAACAGGCTGGTGGTAATTCGAAAGCGTCCGAGTAGAAACATCAGGTAAAAGCCGATGGCGATTATGACGCCGCGCTGTGCCCAGCCGGCCCAGTCGGGTAACAGGTAAAGCTCTCCGTTTAACAGACTGGAGACGCTATGGGCCATCGCAACAGTCGGTGCAATGGTTTTGCCTTGTGGAGTAATCTGTGGACGCGCCAGCCGCGGCGAAGTCGGCCCCAGCAAAACAATCTTGTTGCGAAAACTGTCGACGTTAACGCTTTTGTCGAGCAGATCAATTAGCGAATACACCTGGAACGGTGGCTTGCCCTGTCGATCTTCGTAAAAGCGCGGGTAAATGTTGAAACTGCTGTCGGTATCCAGCTCTTTGCCGCCAAGCATGGCTTTCTCCCCCCCGCGCGATACCAGGTGCTGCATCGACAGGCCTTTGCTGCGTATCGCCACGATCAGTGCAAATGAGGGCAGAAATTCTTCACCATAGCGCACAATCAAGGGCTCACGGTTGAACTCTTCCGCGGCGCCGATCACGCCTACGCCGCCGACACGACGCGCGAACAGATCGATAGGTGGGAAGAGTACGCTGGCCCGCGTAACACTGGTTCGCGGCCACCCGAACCCCTTGCTGACAGCTTCGTCGATGGAGACATTGGGCAGAGCAAACTTGCGCATATACCCGGGTAAGGAAGACGACACCGTCGGCAAAGGTTCGCTGCTGCTGATATACGGCATGGCCAGCACGACGCGTCCGGCGGATTTAAAACTACTGGCCAGGTTATCGTCGCCCTGCAGCGTAGATTCGGCTAGTTGCAGCGCACGGTTGACGCGTCGGCTGAGTTTATTTTCGCGTTTGAGTGTTTTTTCCAGCTCTTGCAGCGAGGACAGGCTTGCTTCGTATTGAGCCATGTCCAGCGGAAGCGCAAAACCTATGACACGTGGTTTGGCCTGTCCCAGCAGACGCGTGGTTTCGGCGAGCACATCGCGCGACCAGGGCCATGCACCGAGCGCCTGCAACGACTTGTCGTCGATGGCGACCACGACTATGTCTTCGTTGGCCTCTTTTTCCGAAGAGAATCTTACACCGAGGTTATAAGCATAGTCATCCAGCGGCGCGAACCAGGCCATTTCGGATAAAACCAGAAACAACAGGGTCAACACCAGGCCGATAAACCAGCCGCGACTCCAGAAGGATTTCTTCACAAACACACCAGGTTACATTTATGCACTGCAAAAGTAATTCTGGGTTTATAGCCTATAACACAATGATTGTCTGCCTCAATCCCCTAAATAGGCGCTCACATCAGGATGATTAGGCCGATTTTATCGTCGCATCGGGTGATTC
>CAXBMV010000240.1:0-5529 GCA_963976575.1 uncultured Gammaproteobacteria bacterium
AAATACCGAGAGTACGCTGCCGGTGAGCATACGCAGCGAGTCGATAAAAAAACCGCCGCCCTCGATCTCCATTTCACTGTTGGAACGCATGATGAAAGAGTCGCCACCTACGGCGAAAACGACTTCGCTGTCGCGGCGAGTGCTGACCACGTCACCACCTTGAATACGTGTGGCCAGGTCGGCGCGCTGTCCATTGACGCGTACCTCGCCCTCGAGGCTGAAGATCGATTTGCTATCCGGCAGTTTCTCCGGTGTGCTACCCCACCAGGCGGCCTGCAACAGGCCGAACGGGGTCGCAGTCAGTGCACCCAGGGTCAGTAATCTAACCAGGGCTTCACGGCGTTTCTCGTCTTCCGGATGTAAATCGTCGTCGCTGTACATGCTGTTGCCTCGTTATTTTTGTAGCGATATTAATGTGATATCGAAATATAGGCGAGTAAAATCATTGATTTGTTGAACCCAATCACACTAAGCGTGTATAAATGTCGCATAAAGCGAAGCGTTGCAAGTACAATAATGCGATTAAGTTCAAATTACGATTTCACAAGATAGCCGGAATTGATCTGCTAGTGAATTAATTGTAGTTCAGAAATATTAAAAGGCGGCAGTTTGAGCCGAGGAGGGTAGAGGGTAAATATGAAGTCTGTGGGTTTCAGAATTAATACCTCGGCGCCTATAATATGCGCTTTATTAGGACTATTCGTTTTTCCGAATATTGCTTTTGCATTGGTAACCTTCAATGGCAGCAATGGCGTCGACGCTACCATCCTCACCGGGGGCGGTTGTAGTGGCTGCCATGGGACAACACCAACGGCGTCAGCCTGTACCGGAACTGCTGTACAGACCGCCTGGCTGGATATCGATACAGCAGCCCAAAGACGTACCTCCGTCAGCAATTGTTATTCCAATATCAATGAAAAAATTAATCCCTCTCCGTCATTTGGTGTGCAGATGCCGCAAGGTGGGCCCTTTTTTTCCGCGGGCGAACTGTCTATGTTTTCCCAGTGGAATACGAACGGCAGGCTACTAGAGGCAGCGCCTACTGTAACTACAAACGCGGCAAGCAGCATCACCAACAGTTCTGCGACGCTGAATAGCGCGACGGCTGCCAACGGCGCCACAACCACCGTAAATTACCGCTACGCCCTCAATTCAGGCCTTACCAGCAGTACTACCACGGCAAGCAGCGGTATCGGATCAGGTGGTGGCACAGGTACCAGCTCCGCAGCCAGGAGTATCAGCGGCCTGTTATGCGGAACAACCTATCACTATCGCGCCCAGGGTACAAATTCTGTTGGCACGACCAATGGCAGCATACTCAATTTTATCAGCAGTGCCTGTTCAGACCCTGTGATTGTATTTTCCGGACAGGGATCGAGTAGTGGAAACCGGATCAGCGTTGCGAAAGATTTGTCGTTTAACCAGGGCAGCTTGACGATTTCTGCTTCCGACGTGGATACCGGCTCTATATCCTGGTCTTTTGGTACGCCCAGTAGTGGCACGATTTCCGGTGTTAACTCATCCACCGGCGCCTTTACTTATAATGCCCCTGCCAGTGCGGGAAATGCCAGTTTCGTCATTACGGTGACAGATACGGATCCGGTAGGTGGCGGGGGGCCGAATACCGATTCGGTAATCGTCTTCGTTACTATCGCGGACAATGCCCCGCAGTTTAGAAGTGCGTCGAGTCCGGGCGGTGTAGTAATTGCCAGCGCCAGCTTGACGGTCAGCGAGGGGGATGGCAGCGCGCCGAGCCAGAGTATCAACCTGTTTGCAGAAGATAGCGATCTGGCCGACACGATTACCTGGTCAATTGCGAATTCTCCTTCGCGGGGTACGCTAAGTGCGTTGAACAATGCAACGGGTATTACCAACTCGATTAGCTATACGCCGAATAATAATGTCGATATTAATGACTCGTTCACGATTCGCGTCACCGATGGCACCACCAATGTCGATTTGCCCGTGACCGCGATGGTCACTCCGGTGCCGGATAATCCTGTCGCGAGCGACGACGGTCCGGTGGTATTCGATATTGGTGTCGATGTCACAGTATCGGTGCTCAGTAACGATAGTGATGTGGATACCGGCGACGTCATCACGGTAGATCCGGCCAGTATCGCGACAACGGGTGGAAACACGGCGGTTGCGATTAGCGGTAATACGCAGATACAGTACAGGTCTACGGCGACACAGTTCACCAGCAATACCTTCCAGTACAGTGTGATCGACGATTCACCCGGTACGCTGAGTTCGAACCTGGCCACTGTAACTATGACCCCACGCGACAGCGACGGGGATGGCATTATCAATTATCTCGATAATTGCGCGGCCACGGCAAACCCGCTGCAGACGGATACCGATAATGACAGTGGCGGCTACGTCATGATGAATAACCTGTCAGATCCCGCCGATCCAAACACAGGTGGGGACGCCTGTGATCTCGACGACGATGGCGATACAATTCCCGACAGCTACGAACTGGCCAACATGATGGATCCCCTGGACCCCAGTGACGCAGCCGCCGATAACGATGGTGATGGCATCAGTAATCTGGACGAATACAACGACGGTACCAATCCGAACCTCGCCAATCTAATGATTGATGCCACCGGTTACCTGACTCCCTATAGTCTGGAGACCCCGTCCGCGACCACAATACATCCGCAGGCAACTTCGGTCAGAGCCAGCGACTACGGTCCTTACCGTCCGGGTCGCAACACCATCATCTGGACCGGTGCCAATGCCAGCAATGACAGCCTCGCGCCAACCAGCGAGCAAACACTGGATATCAGGCCGCTGGTGAGTTTCTCGGCCAATCAGCAGGTAGAAGAAGGCAGCGCGGTAACGGTCAGAGTGAATCTGAATGGCGATCCGGTGGCCTACCCGGTAACGGTTAACTACAGCGTTTCCGGTACCGCGAACAACCCGGCCGATCACGATGCGGCCAGTGGCGTAGTCCGCTTTGACACGCCCAGTACCAGCGAAACCATTCCATTTACTGTTGCTAACGACGCCATCGCCGACCCGAATGAAACCGTGGTATTCACGCTAAACAGCGCCAGCAACGCAGCACTGGGCACGAAGAGAACCCACCGCGTTATCATAGTCGAGGGCAACGTAGCACCGAGGGCGAGTCTGCAGTTCACGCAGAGTACCGATATCGTCACCAGTACTTATGCCGGCGATGGTGTGATCAATATTGGTGCCATCGTCACCGATGTGAACAGCGCGCAAAGCCACAGTTACGACTGGTCGGGCAGCGATGCTGCGCTGATGCCTCCGGTTGGCGGAGCAACATGGGCAGTAGATCCGGCGACCCTGACCCTGACGGGTAATTACCTGGTCGATGTCGTTGTTACCGACAATGGATCACCTGTGGCCGCGACACATATCAGCCGCATACTCAAGGTCATTGCTGGTAGCGCACCGGTGCTGGCTGCGGTCGATAGCGATGGCGATGGCCTCAATGACGATGACCCGCTGGAAGGCTATGGCGACGACGACGGCGACGGTATCCCCAATTATCTCGACGCGCTCAGCGGCGCGAACGAATCGAACCTGTTTCCTGACCAGACCGTTAGCGCTGCCAGCAGTTTTCTGGTCGAAACCGAGAACGGCCTCAAGCTCGGTACCGGCAACACCTCTCAGGCAGCCGGCAGTTACGGCAGCTTGCTCACCGATGTCGATATCGCGCTTTACGGCAGCAGCATTGGCGCTGCCCCGGTGAATGGTGACGATAATTTCCGCCACGTCGGCGGCATTTACAACTTCGAAGTCAGCGGTATGGAAGCCGGTAGCTCGGCACGTGTAGTTATCCCGCTACAGTCATCAATTCCCCGAAACGCAAGTTACCGCAAGTTCAATCCCGCAACCGGCTGGAGTGGCTTTGTCGTCGATGCGAACAACCGCGTCGCCAGTGCCCGCGGCGCCCGTGGTGCCTGTCCTGTGCCCGGCAGTAGCCTTTATGCAGCCGGCCTGCGTTACCTCGATAACTGTGTCGAATTATTAATTCTCGACGGTGGTCCCAACGACAGCGATAACTCGGTCAATGGCGTGATTAGCGACCCGGGTGCAGTGGGTGTGCGGCTGACATCGCCGCAACAACCAGTCGTCGAGGAAGGTGCCGGGCGACTATCGCTGCACATACTGCTGTTTCTGTTATTGCTCGGCGGCATAACCGCCTACCTTCGCGCCGGGAGGGCCAGGGCTAAGGCTAAGGCGTAACAGGCAGGGCAGGTAACTTAAAACAACAACTATAACCGATGAAAATAGCGATTTTAATTCTAAGCACAATATTTGGCTGCACTGCCGGCACGGTTGCGCTGGCGCAAAGCAGCTATGGCTCCAGTAGCGGCGACGCGGTGCTCAGCCAGAGCTATGGACCGGTGCAGGCCCAGGAAAGCCTGTGGAGTATCGCCAAGCAGTATCGCAGCCGTGGTGTCACCATGTCGCAATTGATGATGGCTATTTTTCAGCATAATCCTGATGCCTTTCACAAGGAAAATATCAATCGCCTCAAGGTAGGCGCAATGCTGCAGATTCCGGGTGTGAAAACAATCCAGCAAATTGGCAGTAAAGAGGCCTATAAACAGGCCACCACACAAATCGGCGTCTTCGAAAAGGAAGTGCGTCAGAAAAAAGTAGAAAGCGGCGAACTGGCACCACTGAGCCAGCAACCGCGCGAGCTAGAGCTAGCGCCGTTGGTGAGCGCTGTCGGGCTTGCGCAAATCGAGGAAATCAAGGTGGAGCTGGCGAGCGAGGAAAAGCAGGCCGAAGCGCCACCGCCACCGCCCAGACCAACTGTGGTTCGTGAAAAACCGAAACCGCCGTTGTTTCGCTACAGCTACGAAGTCGCGTTTGTCGATGATGACAACGTGCGGTTGGCGAAGAATGACGTCGATATACGCTCCGACCAGATTCTCAGCGGTACGCTCAAGGCCAGGGGCGGAAGATCGCTGGATAGCTTTTCCATCTGGAATTACGGCGGTAGCGCGACCTACAATGCTTTTTCCACTTTCGACGGCCTTAGCAATCTCGAATTCGATATCAATACCAGCTACCGCTTCGCGCTTTCATCCGGGTTTACCTCACCAATTTACTCACTCGGTATCAAACTTGGCGGGGTCGATTACGACAGTGAAATGCGCGATGCGACGAAACTGTCGCTGTCGGCCGACCTGAACAAGTGGGTTACCACTTCGATTAATATGACAGCTGGCTGGAACTACAAGTGGCAGGAGTCGAAAAGTGAGACTTTTGATACCGCCGAGAACCGCCTGTTCATCAACTTCGACACCAATTTTTCCAAGACTGCGCTGGTTTATACCACGCTCACCTATATCATTGGCGATATTGTTTCCAGCGCTTCACCGACGCTGAACATCATCAACGCTGCGGATGCGATCGAACCGGATGACGCCTTCGGTGGCGTGGTTACGAACCAGTTTGCCTATCGCCTCGAGGCCGATACTCTGGTCTTTACGCTTGGCTATAATAAAATACTGACCAAGGATTTATCGCTGGACC